>CAIWLA010000149.1 GCA_903913345.1 uncultured Magnetococcales bacterium
CCCCACAAAGGCATAGAAACTCAAATCCACCTTGAACAGCCACAAGGTGAACAAGGCACCCACCCCCGCCGAGGGCAACCCGGACAAAATGGTCACCGGATGGCGAAAACTTTCATACAGAATACCCAGGACGATATAGACCACCACCAGGGCGATCAGCAACAACTGGCCCATCCCCTGCCAGGAGGCTTCAAAGGCCTGGGCCGCCCCCTGGAGGCTGCCACCCAGGCCGATGGGGGGTTGCAATACCTCGTAAGCCTGATGAATAAAGGCCACCGCATGGCTGAGGGCATACCCCGGTGCCAGATTGAAAGAGAGGGTGGCCGCCGGCATCTGCCCCAGATGGTTGACGGTCAAGGCCGCCCGTTTGGTTTCCACGGTGACCAGCGTGGCCAGGGGAATCAACCCCTCGCCACTGCCACGCACATACAGCCGGGCAATATCCTCCGGGTAGTTTTGCGACCCCCTGGTCACCTCCAGAATGACCTGATATTGATTGGCAGCTCCATAGATGGTGGAAATTTGCCGGGCACCGAAGGCGGCCCCCAGAACATCCTCGACCTGGGCCACGCTGACCCCCAGCGCGGTACATTTGTCTCGGTCAATGTGTACCATCAGGGTGGGACTGTTCAGCGATAAATTGCTGGTCACATCCTGAATCCCCGGCTGCCTTTTCAACTGCTCCACAAACCGATCGGTCCAGGTGTACAACTCGTCCAGGTCCGTGTGCTGCAAGGCATATTGATACTGGGCGGAGGTCAACTGCCCCCCGATGCGAATGGGGGGCGGAATTTGCAAAAACGACTTGAGTCCCGTCACCACCGTCAGCTTTTGCCGCAGGGCGCGCATGATGGTTTCGGCACTCTCCTCCCGATCCTCCAGAGGCTTCAACCGCATGAAAAGACGACCGGAATTGCCGGTTGACTTGGGACCGCCCGGTCCCACGAAAGACATGTAGGACTGCACACTCGGCTCTTTCTCCACGATCTCCGCCACCGCCCGCTGATGGGCCACCATGTAGGCAAAGGAGGCATCCTCCGGTCCCTCGGTAAAGACGACAATCCCACCGGTGTCACCCGTTGGAATAAAATCCCTGGGCAGCAGCACATAGAGATACACCGCCCCCAGCATGGTCAAAAAGAGCGAAGCCAGCACCCCGCGCCGATGCCGCAGGGCGACCATCAGCGACCGTTGATACCCGCCCAGCAAGGCCGTAAACCCCCGCTCCAACCCGGAAAAGAGCCGTTCGATGATCGTGATCTCTCCCCCACCGGGGGAGGCAGAGGGATGATGGCGCAGCAGGCGACTGCACAACATCGGGGTCAGGGTCAGGGAGACCACCCCCGACATCAGAATGGCCGCACAAATGGTCATGGAAAATTCATGGAGCAGACGGCCCATGATCCCGCCCATGAACAGCAACGGAATAAAGACCGCCACCAGCGACAATGTCATGGAGAGGATGGTAAAACCGATCTCACGGGAACCCTTGAGAGCCGCCTCCCAGGGCGAGGCCCCCTGCTCCAGATGGCGCATGATATTTTCCAGCATGACGATGGCATCATCCACCACAAAACCCACCGACAGGGTCAACGCCAGCAGGGAGAGATTATTCAGGCTGAATCCCAGCAGTTTCATGGCGGCAAAGGTGCCCACCACGGAGAGCAGCATGGCCAGACCGGGCACCAGGGTGGCGGGCAGATTGCGCAAAAACAGGAAAATGACCAGGACCACCAGAAAGGCGGCCAGGATCAAGGAAAACTGCACATCCGCGACCGAGGCCCGAATGGAAATGGTGCGGTCGTAGAGGATCTCCAACCGGATGGAGGGGGGGAGCGAACTCATAAAGCTGGGCAACATCTCTTTGATCGCATCCACCGTGGCCACGGCATTGGTGCCCGGCTGCCGCTGAACGGCCAGGACAATCCCCCGGTGGGAACCGAACCAGCCCGCCACCTTGTCATTTTCCACCCCATCGATCACCTCGGCCACCTCTTGCAGGCGAATGGGCGAACCGTGGCGATACCCGATGGCCACCGGCAGATAGGCGGCGGCATGATCCAGGATCCCATCGGCCTTGATGGACAAGGCGCGTGTGGGTCCATCGAGAACCCCCGTGGGTTGATTGACATTGGCCCCCTGCACCGCCTTTTGCACATCCGCCAGCGTCAGCCCCATGGCCGCCAGTTGATCCGGCTTGACCCGAATCCGCACGGCATATTTTTGGGAACCGAACACCTGCACCTGGGAGACCCCCGGAATGGTGGAGAGCCTCTGGCCCAGTTTGGTCTCGGCAAACTCGTTGACGGTGGAAAGGGGCAACGTCTCGGAATAGAGGGCCACATAAAAAATGGGCATGTCCGCCGGATTGGTCTTGCGAAACGAGGGGGGGGTGGTCATCTCCGAGGGCAGACTGCGCATGGCGGCGGCAATGGCCGACTGCACATCCTGGGCGGCGGCATCAATATTCCGCTCCAGGAGAAATTGCAGGGTGATGCGGGTGGAGCCTTGCGCACTGACCGAGGTCATGGAGTCCACCCCGGCAATGCCGGAAAACTGGGCCTCCAACGGGGTGGCCACGGCGGTGGCCATGGTCTCCGGACTGGCCCCCGCAAAGTCGGCACTCACCTGCAAGGTGGGAAAATCGACATTCGGCAGCTCGCTCATGGGCAAATCCCGATAGGCGACCACTCCGAAAAAAAAGAGACCCAGCATGACCAGAATGGTCATCACCGGGCGGCGGATGCACAACTCGGACAGATTCATGGTGCCCGCTCATCCCCTGGAGAGGCCGCCCCCCGAATGACCACGCTGGCCCCCACGCTCAGACGCACCTGACCATCGACCACCACCCGATCGCCAGCCTGCACCTCGCCCGTGATCACCGACTCCCCTTTCTGGGCCGCCAACACCTGGACCGACCGGTTGCGGGCGGTCTCGTCCGCCCCGATGACAAAGACAAAATGGCCCGTCTGGCCCATTTGCACCGCCTCGGACGGCACCACCAGGGCCTGCTTCAATTCATACAGGGAGACGGCAACCCGCACATACTGGCCGGGCAGCAACCCACCCGTCCGATTGGCGGTGCGGGCCTTGACCAGCAGGGTTCCCGTTGCCGAATCCACCGCA
>CAIWLA010000150.1 GCA_903913345.1 uncultured Magnetococcales bacterium
CCTCCGGGGATACCGGTTCCGCCGCCATCCATGGGATGCGGGGGCGGGCGGGCATTCATATTTTTATCCTCCATCCGCATCAACGGGTCTCTCCTGTCCAGGAACGGCAGATGACCACCGTGCTGGATGCCAATGTGCACAATGTGGCGATTCGGGGCTCCTTTGACGATGGACAGCGCATTGTCAAAAATTTGTTCAATGATCTGGCCTTTCGCGAACGGTACCAGTTGGGGGCGATCAACTCCATCAACTGGGCCCGCATTCTGGCCCAGACGGTCTATTATTTCTTTGCCTGGGGGCAGCTTTCGGCGGGCAATCCGCACCGGCGGGTCTCTTTTTCCGTGCCGACGGGCAATTTTGGTGACATTTTCGCCGGTTATCTGGCCTATCGCATGGGTCTGCCGGTGGAACGCCTGATCCTGGCCACCAACCGCAACGATATTCTCACCCGTTTTTTCCAGGAGGGTCTGTATGGCACCGGCCAGGTGCAGCCCACCTTGAGCCCTTCCATGGACATTCAGCGCGCCTCCAATTTTGAACGGTATCTCTATTATCTGCTGGATGAGGATGCGGCACAGGTGGCTGGTCTCATGGCGGAACTGGAACAGACCGGCCGCATAGCGGTATCAGAGGCCAAACGCACCGAGGCGGCCACCCTCTTTACCGCCCGTGCGGTCAGTGAGGCGGAGACCCTGGAACAGATTCGCTCCTTCTACCAGGAGACCGGTTATCTGCTCGATCCGCATACGGCAGTGGGGGTGAGGGCGGCGACCGATTTTCCCGATGCCATCTGCCTGGCCACGGCCCACCCGGCCAAATTCGGGGCCGCCGTTGCCCAGGCCATCGGCCACGAACCTGCATTGCCACCCTCATTGCTGGGTCTGATGGACCGTCCCAGCCGCTGTGCCGTCCTGGAGGCCGATACCGCCGAGATCCAGCGGTATATGATCGCCACGTTGGCTTGAGTCGGTTTTTTCGGTGCTCTGCCCCGATCCCCACCAGGGGGAATCCTGTTTCATGCTGACCCCCTGGACCCGTAACAGTAAAGAATGATTGACTGAAAAAGATGGGATGTTGCAATCCCGTTCTCCCGGAGATGCCATGGTTGGTTTACGCAACAGTGTGGGTTTGGCGTTGGTCTGTTCCCTGTTCTGGGCGGGAGCGGTTGAGGCCAAGGGGATCTATTCATTCGTGGACAAACAGGGTGTCCTCCATCTGACGGATCGCCCCAATGATCCCCGCTACCGGCCCGTCCTGCTGGCCAGTCGCCCGGCCACCCCAATCACCGCATCCAACAAATCGGGGCCAACCGTCTATTGGACCCAAAAGGGCAAACCGGGCAACGGGATCCGCTGGGTGCCATGGCAGTATGACCATGAACCAACCGGCCAGCCCGTATCGACCTGGCAACAAAAACGGTTTCGCGAGATGGTCCTGGCCGCTGCCCAGCGCACGGGTCTCAGTTCGGCCCTGCTCCATTCGATCATCCGTGCAGAATCCAATTTTGACCCCAATGCCGTCTCGGCCAAAGGAGCCGTTGGCCTGATGCAACTGATGCCCGATACGGCCCGCCTGTACGGTGTGCAGGATATCACCGATCCCGCCACCAACATTCATGGCGGAGCGCGTTTTTTGGCTGATTTATTGAAACAATTTCATAACAATCTGGAATTGTCCCTGGCGGCCTACAATGCGGGACCGACCACCGTTGCCCGCTATGGCGGCACCGTTCCACCCTATCCAGAGACCCGGGAATATATTGCCCGGGTTCTGCGTTATTACCGGGAATATCAGCAGGTCATGTGATGGGACGATTGTGGTGGGGGATGGTCTGTGTGGTATCGTTGCTGGCCACAGAGGGGATGGCCGGCGAGTTTTACCGGTGCGAGAACGAAGGGGAACCGCCCGTCTCTTTTCGGAAAGAGGCGTGTCAACTGTTGACCGATCCCACCCAACCCGGCCCGGCAACCCACTCCCTCCCCTCCCTGCCGCCGTCACCGCCGCCGGTGGCCGACCAGACGCCACCATCGGCTGGACCCTGGACCGTGACCCAACTCTTTTTTCCCGATGCCGATCCGTCCAGTCCGGGGGGATACCGGGAGGCCATCATCAACAACCGCCGGGTGGCCATCGGCACCCTGGTGGATGGTGGACGGGTGCAGGCCATTACCCGAACCGGCGTCCTCATGGTCCATGCGGGGGGAGAGACGGAGATACCATTTGGTCGCGAGACAACAGCCACCGGATTCATCCGACCACCCGCCCTCTCTGTTTCGCTGGAAGAGCTGGGCCTCGATTTGGCCCGTCTGCGCGCGTTGCAACAGGTGGCAAACGGGAAAGAGTGGATCATCACCCACGAAGGGACACCCCTGGCGCGGTTATTGCCCGTCATACCGGAGAAGAAATAGGGATTCAATGGCCTTGATGATCGTTTCGTCCAGCGGGGCGTTGCCCCGAACCCCACC
>CAIWLA010000151.1 GCA_903913345.1 uncultured Magnetococcales bacterium
GATATTCCTTGTCACGCCGATACAGGTGATACCTGACTTTGAAACAAAACATATTTTTCTTTCAATACTGACCCTTGGTGCAGCCCTTTTTTCGGTCATTTTTTTTATAAATTTGAGCATTTCTGTTTCTTATCCCTGTTTTTCACTCTTCGTTTCGGCTAATGGGAATGTGATTTATTCCGGTTGTTTGTACAAAAACATTGCCAGCCCCGGCTTTTTTTCCTTCAACACGGTGTCCAGAGAGGCGGAACCGTGCCGTTGGATGCGATAGATCGCCCAACCATGCAGCACCCGCTTGACATATTCACGGGTTTCGGCAAAGGGTATCTTTTCGATAAAGACAATGGGATCTTCCTTGTCCCGGCTCGACTGCCAGGAGACCCCCCGGCCCGGCCCGGCATTGTAGGCGGCCACGGCCAGCACCAGATCCCCCTCAAAAAGTCGCAACATGCGGGCCAAATACGACTGCCCCAACGATAAATTATAGGCGGGCCACTGCAACAAATGGCGCGTGGATGGCGGCAAACCGATACGATCCGCCTCTTCCTGTGCCGTCGCTGGCATCAGTTGCATCAAACCAAACGCCTTGGTGGGAGACTCTGCCCGACGGGAAAAGAGGCTCTCCTGCCGAGTGGTGGACCAGATCAGGGCGGGGTCGATCTCCCATCCCCGCAGCGGTGTCCAGTCGGGCATCGGGAAAAGACCGCTGAAAGAGATGGGGCCATCCCCTTTCCGCAAGGCATTGGCCAACTGCACGGCCAGATCCGCCGCGCCCAACTCCTTGGCAAGGCATAACTGGTCGTTCGGACTCAACTCCAGTTGCCTGGCCAGTTGGCGAATTTCCGGACCATTGTGATAACTCTTGCCGATTGCCTTCAGCAGGCGCAAATCGGCCAGATGCCCTTCCAGTGCCGCACCCCAGGTGGATGGACACAGGATGGGATCGGTCGGCGGAAGAGTCAACCGTCCGGTCAACTGCTCCTGGGCCAGCAAACCATAAAAGCTCTCTGGATACCGGGCGGCGATGGCCAGCCATTGGCCCTTTTCTGCCGATGAACCACTCAATTTGGCCGCCCACACCCCGCCCTGGGCGCGCAACGGCCCAGGAGGGGCCTCCAGTGCCAGTTTGCCAAACCAGGTCAGTGCCTGGCGGTGATCCCCCTGCAGATAGGCACTCCAGGCGGCCAACCAGAGAGAATCCGGCAGTTTGCCACCGGCTTCCAGAATATTGGCCCGCAACAGGGAAATCGCCGAGGGCAGATCGTGTTCATTATACAGGTCTCTCGCCAGTTGAAATCGAAACAATTGGCGCGTCCTGGGCGACAACCGTGCACTGTTTTTGCCCAGGATGAAGGAGATGAAATCCGGGTGCGTACTGGTGCGACGCAAAAATTTGGCCTGCGCATCCCATATTTCCGGATCAGAGGCCTCGGCGGGCGGCAACTGACTGCGCAGGGTTTCAAAATTTTTCTGCCCGTGCAGGGCGGCATCCAGGACGCGGAAATAGTTCTGGCGTGCGGGGGGCAGTTGCGCAAAGACCAGGTCGAAGGATTCATGCGGACCGGACTGGACCAACTTTCTGGCCCGAACCTCCCGTTCCGCCAGTGTCAATTGCCTTTCCAACGGTCTGGCGCGCCGTTCCAACTCTTCGGTGAACACCTCTCCCTCCAGATAGAGGGTTTTCCACAACGGCAGGGCATCCTGGAACCGTTTTTGTACCAGCAACAGGTGGAGATAACGCAGTTGCCCCTTCGGTGATTTCGGCCTGGAACGGTCATACCAGGCGAGGGCCTCGGCATCCGTGCCGTCCCGCGTGGTACGCAGTTCGACAATGGCCTGCACCCGATCCGCCTGGGCATGGTTGGGCCATCGGTTCAAGAAATCCAGCAAACGCTCGGTCGTCGCCTTGTAATGGGGATGAAACAGCAA
>CAIWLA010000152.1 GCA_903913345.1 uncultured Magnetococcales bacterium
CGAGATAGATGCACTGCACCTTGCCCCGCAACCCCTCCCGTTCGGCCAGGGAGGCCATCACTTGCAGGCTGTCGCCCAATATCATGCGGTTGGACCAGTGGGCATCGTGCTGGTAAAAATCGGTGACAGAGGCTCCCTCAGGCAGGCCGTTAAAATCCGCAAACAGATCATCCATCGTCAATTGATACTGTTTTTTCCCTTGTGCCCGACCTTCGCTCTCCCGTTGCAAGTCGTCGATCAAGACCTTGGGGTGGACCTTCTCCTGGATATACAATGGCGGCGCGTGGACCACCAACTCGGACCAGTCCTGTTCATCCTTGCCCCGCCAGACCAGTTGCGGGTCCAGATCCCGGTTGCGCCGATCGATGGCCACCCGGATGGGACTCTTTTCTTCGTGAGCCATCACGGACTGGTATTCAGCAGTTGGAATATGCTTGCGGCTGGCCTCGTCATGGGTCAGGGTTTCCACCTGTTTTTTTGATTCTCGCGCCATTATGCGGTCTCCGTGGAGTGCCCATCCGTTCCTTCGCCATGAAACGGGTCTATGATGTGCAGTTTGGCAATGGCAGAAAAATCGGCCATGTTGCGCGTCACCAAAGGCAGGGCAAACTCGATGGCTGTGGCGGCGATAATGGCATCTGGAATTTTCAACCGGCGATGCTGCTGCCGTAGAGCAATGGTTCGACGCAGGATCGGTTCGGTCAAACCAATTTCAGTCAGTCCACCGAGCAAACGACGAGCGGCTTGCGTTTTTTCAGGTGACATGGGAAATCCCAGAACCTCAATGCGCGTGATGATCGAATAGGCCGCACCATCCCGCAACCCCATCGAGATCAGATGGTCGCCGATTATCGGTAACGTACTGTTGAGAAAGTAGATCAGGGGATTGCTGTCGAACAGATACTTCATGGAGTATTCTCATCCTCGCCCCAATCCTCCAAACGTCGCTGCTTGATCATCGCATCAGTCTCTTCCAGGGTTTTCTTGCCCCACGCGCCGCGTGTTTCCTGCATGATCCGTTCGATTTCATCCTCACTGAGAGGCTTCCGGGGCAGGATACTCAAGCGATCCACCCCCTGGGCGATCTCCGGCAAGTCGTTTGCAGACTGTTCGTTGATCAAGGTGACAATCACCCGTGCCCGTACCGGATCCGGTGCATCTTTGATCCATGACAAACGTCCGTGGTCGTAAATGGCCTCATAGCTTTGTAACATGTCCGTTCCTCCAACCATTCAATGAGACAAAATCGATGTCACCAGCTTATCAAATTCCGCCTGAATTTCAAACACCGCCGTAAACTCGGCGAAGGCCCAACGACCAAACCTGCCCAGGTTGTTCACCCCCGGCACCCAATAAACCTGCATGGTATTCGCCTTTTCCTTGGCATCCTCGCCCCGGAACCCCTTGATCTCCACCACCAGATTCAAGGGATCGTCGCACCCATCGTCTATCTGAACAATAAAATCCGGCAAATATTTTCTGCGGGTGGAACCCATGAGATACGGCAATTCCAACCCAAGGCCCTGGTTCTTGACGTAGGCCCGCACCAGGGGATGTGCCTCTGCCACCCGGCAAAATTCTGCCTCCCAATCACTGTCGCACACCACCCAGTTGATGTGACAACGGCGTGGATCGGTCTTCCAACGGGTCTGCTTGGAGGTGGTAAAATGGACGAAACAGGTGGATCCGGTGGAATTGTAGGGGTCCAGAATCGCCTTGACCGGCCGGTCGCCCACCAGGGAGGCGGTAATGGCACTTTTGATCTTTTCACACGCCAAGTCGGCAATCTCCTGATAAAGCAACTGGGCTGGGGAGGTGCCACCGATGCACTGTAGATAACCACCCTCCAGCCATTGCCGGGTGATCCGCTTGAGTTGGCCGAAGAGATAGAGCTTAGGCTCCTCCCCTGGATCACGATAGCGGGTGTAGAGCAGACGTTTGGCCAAGTGGAAGAGAATGGTGGATTGCCGCATCTCCTGCAAATGTTCCAAGTTAAGGTCCACCCCTTCGCCCAGGATACCCTGGTTCCGGGTAATGGACGGTCCCATCATGTCGGGGGTCAGGACCAGGGTGGAGTCGGGAGAAAATTGGGCCGTCAATAGCTCATTGGGCAATTCCACCCGGTACCCTTCGACCCGTGGAAACACCATTTCCAACCCGTCCCGTTCGGGTCGCACGGCCTGCACACGGATGGTCTCCCTGGGCGGTGCCGGTTTGGCCACCACCGGCTGGGCGGTAAAATCGAAGGGAATGCCCAACACATCGGCATATTCAACATTGAACA
>CAIWLA010000153.1 GCA_903913345.1 uncultured Magnetococcales bacterium
CCAACAGCGAAGCCTCCGTGGGTTATGAGGGGGTCAACGTCAATTATATCCTCGACGAGATGGAGAACGCCCGCAGCAACATTAATATTGTCATGCTGGACGCCTGCCGCAATAACACTTTTAGCGGTAAATTTCGGGGGGGGCAGATTCGGGGGCTGGCTGTGCCCGCCAGTGTGCCCAAGGGGACTGTGATTGTCTACGCCACCGATCCCGGCAATGTGGCATCGGATGGAACCGGCAAAAATGGCCTGTTCACCGCCGGATTGCTCGCCGGTTTCAATGCCAGGGATTTGAGCCTGGACGGGGTATTGACAGCGGCCAGTCGTTATGTGGAAGAAAAGAGTGGCCGGGAGCAGACCCCCTATGTCAACGGCCCGCAAACCGTCATGAAACAGTTCATGTTTCGGGTGGAAGGGGCATCGAAGGGTGCTGCGGTGGTCCAGACCGGTACGGCGGGGACGGTGCCGGGCGGAGGAGTGGGGCAGGCGGATCGGGAGGCATTGTTCTGGCAGTCCGCCCAGGGGGATCTGGAGATTTGCCAGGAATATTTGAAAAAATATCCGCACGGTGAATTTGTGGTCCCCGCCAGACGGTGTGTGGAAAAGGGCCAGACCGTTGCGAGGGATTCTCTCGCCCCGTCAACTCCTCCAGTGGCATCGGAAACGCCTCTGGATCCGATGAACCGGCAGATGGTCGCTGGCAGGGTGGTACAGATGCGGGAAAATCCCGAGGCCAATGGCAAACTGGTGCGTGAGTTGGCATTCGGAGAAAAGGTTCATGTCCTGGGTCGCACAGCGGATGGCCAGTGGTACTGGGCAGAGGCAAAAACCTGGCTGTCGACCAAGAGGGGATATGTGGTCGCCGAGCCTTTGGTGGACGAAACGAACTGGGAAGAGACAAAACAGCAACGTCTGGAGGTGCAAAAGGCCGAGCAGGGCGATGCCAAGGCACAGTTCAATCTGGCCGTGATGTATGAAAACGGAACCGGTTTGAAAAAAAACCGGGAAGAGGCCATCAAGTGGTATCTCAAAGCCGCCGAGCAGGGGCATGAGTCGGCCAAAACCCGTTTGTTGAAACTGGGTCACGCCCATCTGGAGGATGTGCAAAAGGGAACAGAGAAGGGGGAACAGGCCGATTTTTCCTCCATCTCCGAGGCCATTTCCCAATGGCAGCCCACGCCATCGGCCCCCCGGTCTACACGGGCGGCCCCTGAACCGGGGGCATCGCCCGGCTTGCCAACGGAGGGGTTGCCCTCGCTCCCTCCCCACGAAATTCCGGCAGCAGAGTCGGCCCCCGTGGCCCCGCCGCCTTGACCCCTTTGCCCCCCCTGTTGTCTGGCGGTGAAAGTGCCTGTGGTCTCCTCAGGATACGGCAGACGCGATGGCAATCACCCGATTGAGCTTGCCACTCCGAAACCCTTCGAGATCGAGGGTGACGTATTGGAAACCGGCTTGCATCAAGCCATCCGTCACCTGTTTGCGCATCTCCGGCTCCAGGAGGCGTGGGATCTCCTCTTCGTTCAACTCGATCCGGGCGGTTGTTCCCTGCTTGCGCACCCGCAGGATGCCAAACCCCAGTTGCCGGAGTTGGGCTTCCGCCGTCTCCACCATCCGCAGGGACTCCAGCAGGATCGGTTCCCCGTAGGAGATCCGGGAAGAGAGACAGGGGGAGGCCGGTTTGTTCCAACTCTGGAGACCTTTCTGGCGGGAAAGCCAGCGAATATCCGCCTTGTTCAA
>CAIWLA010000154.1 GCA_903913345.1 uncultured Magnetococcales bacterium
CAGCAATGTCTAACATTTGTTAAACTGCAACACTTATCCAAAATATTTATCTGGAAACCTATAGCGGCTGGCTATCCTCTACCCAACGGGACAACTGGGCCATCGCATCCTCTGGATGATCTGCCATGAACAGGGGATGCAACCCCAGGGCAATGTGGATCTCCGGCGAACGGAGGGCCACCACCGCCGCAAAACGGTCCAGGCGCACGGCGGGCACCACCCACTCCACCACACCCGCCTGCCGACTGCGAACCAGAACGGCCTCCCGATCGGCGTTAAAAACGGGATGATCCAGATGACAATGGGTGTCGATCATCGGCCAAAACCCGGCATGATCACGGCGGATACCGGTGATCCCCCTGACCATCGACACCGCATATTGACATTCAGGCCCTGGTCATACACAGTAAAAAAGGGGGTTGATTCGGGCATATGGCAACCCATTTTCCTTATCGCTGACAGGAAACCAAACCATCATGGAACACATTGAAAATCCACCCTCCTCTCCTGCCCTGGAGATCACCACCTCCCGGCAGATGCTCGCCTGGATGGCAGAGCAGCATCTCTCGTTGAGCTTTACCACCTACCAGATTGGCAAACTCTTTTTTTTGGGCCTCAAGCCCAACCAGGAGTTGTCGGTCTTTGAACGCACCTTCAACCGTTGCATGGGTCTGTGTACCACAGACAACGGCCTCTACATGAGCAGCCTGTACCAGGTCTGGCGTTTTGAAAATGTCTTTGCCGCCGGCGAGCAACAGGATGGCTTTGACCGTCTCTACCTGCCGCAGATGGCCTATACCACCGGTGATCTGGATATTCACGACATGGCCGTGGATGCCGATGGCCGCCTGCTCTTTATCAACACGCTCTTTGGGTGTCTGGCCACCTTGAGCGAAACCCACAGCTTCAAACCCCCTGTGGAAACCCCCTTTCCTCAGCAAATTGGCGGCGGAAGACCGCTGCCACCTCAACGGATTGGCCATGAAAGAGGGCCGGGCCGCCTATGCCACCGCCGTCAGCGAGGCCGATGTCTCAGACGGTTGGCGCGAGCACCGTACCAACGGCGGCATCGTGATCGACATGGCCAGCAATGAGATCATCCTGCGAGGGCTGTCCATGCCCCATTCGCCGCGCTGGCACCATGGCAAGCTGTGGTTGCTGAATTCCGGAACCGGCGAATTCGGCACCGTCGATCTGGAGGCCGGACGGTTTGAACCGGTCTGTTTCTGCCCCGGCTATCTGCGCGGTCTGACTCTGCATGGCCATTTTGCCATCGTGGGACTCTCCAAACCCCGCCACAATAAAACCTTCAGCGGACTGCCCCTGGACGATCTCCTGCAATCACGCCATACAGAACCCCGTTGCGGCATCCAGATCATCGACCTGAGAACCGGCGATTCCCCACACTGGCTGCGTCTCGAAGGACTGGTGGAAGAGTTGTACGATGTGGTGGTCCTGCCCCAGGTCCGCCGTCCCATGGCCTTGGGCCTCAAGACCGATGAAATCCGGCGCGTCCTCAGCATTGAATCATGGCCCGAAACAGACACCCCCCCGATCACGACAAGACTGTAGTGCCCGCCACCCCTGAAAGCAAGCCATCCTCGCCCAAAAAGGGATACACCGGCACAAAAGGAAAACCAAAGGAGGGAGGTCATGACCTGCCCAACAGCGACAGGGCCTCTCTGCCCACCAGAAGGAGATAACCCGCCAACACGTCATAAACTGGTGCTGGTTTTCCCGCCCCTGGTCATGCCCACCTCACCCCCGCTGGGCATGGCCCTGTTGAAAGGGTATCTGGCGCGCACCATGCCGGAATGGGAAGTCACCTTGATTGATCTCAATCTGTTCTGTTTCGACTTTCTCTTCAATGGGATGCGCTCTGGCGAGATCGGTCTCACCCCGCACTTTCTGCACCAGATGGGCGGCACCCTCGCCGATTTGCTGGCGGCCGCCCATTTTTTCCGGGCCGGGTCATCGCCAGCGTTTTATCACCCGTCCGCCCTGTACGATCGCCACGCCAGTCTGTTTCTGCAATTCACCACCCTGTTCGCCAGCCACCTGGGAGAGGATGCCACCCGCTGGTATCAAGACGGGGCACCCATGCCCCTCCTCCGTGCCTGTGCAGAACGCATCCTGGCGGAACGACCCACCTGTGTGGGCATTTCCATGATCTTTTCCCAACAACTGATGATCGGTGCCGCCCTCGGACGCCATCTGCGTCAGGTGGCCGGGTTGAAGGTCTTTTTCGGAGGCAGTTGTTTCACAACCGGAGCCGACCATTTTTTGCAACGGTATCCCCAGGCCACCGATGGCATTGTCGTCGGCGATGGCGAAGAGTCCTTGCGCCAGATTCTCGACCACGGGTGTGACCCCAGCCACATCGCCGGTACGGTTTGTCTCCAACAGGGCCAGATTGAACAGACCCCCCCCCTCTACCTCAGAGAGATCGACTCCCTGGGCATCCCGGATTTCAGCGGTCTGAATCTGCATGGCTATTATGCCCCGGAACCCGTGCTCCCCCTCCTGCTGTCCCGTGGCTG
>CAIWLA010000155.1 GCA_903913345.1 uncultured Magnetococcales bacterium
CCCTCCTGTACAGCGGCAAGAGTGTTTATCTGCGTGATTTGTCGATCATGTCCGGCAGTGTCCAGACGGTCAATGCGGAGATGAAGAAAAAGGTCGATGCCTCCCGCAAACAGGAGAAGGATGCCGCCGAGGCGGGCATTCGTTATCTGCCTGTCTTCCTGGCGCGCATCAATGAAATTGCACACAATAACGAGGTGATCATTCGCAAGCTCACCCCGGACAAAGAGGGCACCCTGTTAAAGTTCAGTCTGGATTTTATCGCCGACTATCCCACCTTTGTGCGCTTTACAGCGGAACTGGAATCGTTGGACATTTTGCTGGACAACATTCAAGTGCATCCGCACGATCTGACCAAAACACCACCCTTGCACAATATCTCGTTTACCCTGATCCCGCAAAACAATGCAGAGCCGATTGCCGGCCAGCGGTTGGACGAATTGAAAAAATGGGTGTTTGCCAAAGACAAACGCGATCCGTTCCAACGTTTTGCCTATGATACCTCCCGCAAGGTGGTCAATCCGACCATCGATCTGACCTGGGTCTACAAGCTGGAAGGTTTGGGCGTTACGCCAGGCAGTGGCCCATATGCCAACATCGGTCGCAAGAGTTATCGCGTGGGAGATGATCTGGACGGGCGGGAAATCACCAAAATTGGTACAGACCGAGTCCATCTGCAAAAAAAGGGACGCGACGGCGTCACGGAATACACGCTGGCATTCCGCAAGATGAACAAGGCAGAACCAAAGGGTGACAAGACCGGCAAGAAAAAGTGACCGGTGCGGTGGAAAACGGCACCCCCAAGGGAATGATCCCCCTGGGGGCGCCGTGCATCAAAAAAATTATCGTTCTCTTCTGGGTGCGTAGTAGTGAACGCACTCGCCCAGAAAGACCTCTGCCGATTCCAGCAGCGTTTCGGAGAGCGTCGGATGGGGGTGCATGGTCTGCACCACTTCACGCACACTTAGCCCCCGCTCGATGGCCTGCACCCCCTGGGCCAGGAGTTCACCTGCATTGGTCCCGACAATCCCCACCCCCAACACCCGTTCCGATTGGGGATCGATCACCCACTTGGTCAACCCCTCGGTGCGTTCCAGAGTATGCGCCCGCCCGGAGGCCGCCCAGGGAAACCGCACCGTGCGCACCGCGATCCCCTGCTTGCGGGCTGCGGCCTCGGTCAGACCGGCACAGGCCAGCTCCGGGTCGGTATAGGTCACAGCGGGGATCACCCGCTGACCGACCGGTGCCTGCCCCATCAGGGTTGCCACCGCCAACCGGGCATCATGCGCCGCCTTGTGCGCCAGTAACGGCCCGCCGATCAGATCGCCGATGGCCAGAATATGCGGCACAACCGTCCGCCTGTCTGGCCCCACCGGCACAAAACCCCGTTCCAGGGCGATCCCCACCTGCTCCAAACCCAGATGCTGCGTATTGGGCTGCCGCCCGGTGGCAATCAGGAGCTGCTCCACCCACTGTTCGGTACTGACCTCGCCGCTTTGCACCGTCACCCGCAGACCACCCTCCTCCACCCGGAGTACCGTGATCCGGGTGTTGGTCTGTATCGAGGTGAACAGACGGGCCAGACGTTGCGCCACCGGCCGCACCAAATCCCGGTCGGCACCCGGCAGGAGACCATCGGTCATCTCAACCACAGAAACGGCACTGCCCAGAGCAGCATAAACGCTACCCAATTCCAAACCGATATTGCCACCGCCCGCCACCAACAGGGTACGAGGAATGCGGGTCAATGCCAGTGCCTGGGTGGAATCGAGCACGCCAGGCAAACAGAGATCCAACCCCGGTATGCC
>CAIWLA010000156.1 GCA_903913345.1 uncultured Magnetococcales bacterium
CCCTGGACCCCTGAGAATCAGTGCACCCGCGCCCAAATCCGCCGCTTGACCGCATAGAGCATGACAGTCAGGACGATCAGATATAAAATCACCTTGAATCCAAGAGACTTGCGTTCCGTTTGCGTCGGTTCCGCCGCCCAGGCCAGGAAGGTGACCACATCATGCGCCATCTGCGCCTTGCTGTTCTCCGTGCCATCGGTGTAGGTCACCGCACCATCCGTCAGAGGCTGGGGCATGGCGAAAAAATGGCCAGGAAAATAGCGATTGAAATTTTCTCCCGCAATCAGACGTTTCAACACCTCCGTCATCTTTTCCGGATGGTGCGGATCCAACTGCAACACAGCGGCCACCTCCTTGGCATCCTCACCCGATACATGACCATCGGCCATGACCCGATTGGCCAGGACCAGATCACTCTCACTGGCATAGCCGACCAGAATGCCGTAGACATAATCTTCAAATCCCTTGCGGGCCTTGGTCATCAGAGAAAGATCAGGCGGAACCACCCCAAGGGCCTCCTTGGCCGCCGCCGGGTCCATGGTGGAAATCATGGCATCCTTTTTGGTCCGTCCCTGGCTTTCGGCCAAAGCCTTGACCTCCAGCTCGGTAAACCCCAACTGCCGCAGTTGGTCAAACTTGACATACTTGAGGGAGTGACAGGCCATGCAGGTTTGTACCGCTACCTGCACCCCACGCCGCAGGGCCGCGTTGTCAAATTGCCCGAAAATCCCCGTGAACGACCAGTTCTGCTTGGGTGGAACCACCCCACCGGAAGCCATCGCTCCCCCAGGAAAGACCATGCCCCATACCATCACCGCCAGAACCCATACCACCGCCAATCGGGCGGTCCAGCCCGCCTGTCTCACGAACAGATGAAACCCGACACTTTTTTGATTATTCATGGTTCGTGCTCCCCTTAGATGCTCTTGGGTACGGGTGTGTGCTTTTCAATGTCGAAGGCGGTAATCACCCACAACATGAAGAAATAGCCGAAATAGATGGCCGTGCAAACATGCCCGATCACCGGCAGGGGCAACGCACCATCAAAGACGGTCGCATCCGCCGGATTGTATCCCACCCAACCCAGTAAAAGGCAATCAATGACAAAGATCCAGAACAGTTGCTGGCTGATGGGCCGATACCGGAAGGAACGGACCGGCGAACGGTCCAGAAACGGCAGGAAAAACAGAACGGCAATGGCTCCGATCATCGCAATCACCCCCGCCAGCTTGCTGAGTGGTCCCAGAAAATCAATGGAACGCAAGATGGCGTAAAACGGCAGGAAATACCATTCCGGGAGAATGTGAGCCGGGGTTTGCATGGGGTTGGCCGGGATATAGTTGTCCGGCTCCATGAAAAAGCTGGGCGAATAAAAGACAAACAGACTGAAGATGATCAGAAACACTCCATACCCATACAGATCCTTGATGGTATAGTAGGGATGAAACGGGATGGAATCCTTCTCGTCATGCAGGTCAATGCCCACCGGATTGTTGGAATGAACCGCATGCAAGGCCCACAGGTGAACAATCACGATGCCAAAAATGACCAGGGGCAACAGGAAATGGAGGACAAAAAAACGGTTCAGGGTGGGATCACCCAGGGCAAAACCGCCCCAAAGCCAGATCACCAGATCGTCGCCGACCACGGGAATGGCACTCATCATGTTGGTGATCACGGCCGATCCCCAGTAGGACAACTGACCCCAGGGCAGGACATAGCCCATGAAGGCGGTGGCCATCATCAGGAAATAAATCACGATGCCAAACCACCACAAAATCTCCCGAGGCTTCCGGTAGGAACCATAGTACATGCCACGCAGGATGTGCACATAAACGATCATGAAAAAGAAAGAGGCACCATTGGCATGGAGATAACGGAGCAGCCAGCCATAGTTGACATCCCGCATGATGTGCTCGATCAGATCAAAGGACTGCTTGGCATCGGGCTTGTAGTGCATGGCCAAAAACAGACCGGTGAGAATCATGATGATGAGGACAAACAGGGCCAACGACCCAAAATTCCACCAATAATTCAAGTTTTTCGGGGTGGGATACTCCGTTGCCTGACTCTTCAGTAATGCTGTGACGGGCAGACGGGCATCCACCCACTCCATAATCTTTGACACGGGAAAGAACTCCTTGGTTCTCGATGATATGGCAAAAGAAGGATCACGACAGGCCGACCGGAACGCCTTCAGGTGGCTGCCTTGCCGATCACCAACGTCTTTTCGTCCTTGAATTCATAATAGGGCACCTGCATATTCCTGGGCGACGGGCCTTGGCGAATGCGGCCCGATGTATCATAGTGGGAACCATGACACGGACAGAGAAAACCACCATAATTGCCGGTGCCAATCGGTTGGGGCACACATCCCAGATGGGGGCAGAGTGCCAACAGGACCAAAAATTCCGGTCGTTTCACCCGCTCGGCATCCTTGGCCGGATCCGGCAACTGGGCACTGTCATCCCGATGGGCCGCTGCAACCTGTTCGGGCGTGCGGTGCACAACAAACACCGGTTTGCCCTGCCAGGGGACCGTGATCATCTGTCCCTCCGCAAGGGAACTGATGTCCACCTCGGTCGTGGCCTGGGAGAGCACATCGGCAGACGGACTCCAGGATTTGATGAATGGCCATGCCGCGCCTGCAACGCCCGCCGCGCCAACGGCACCGGTTGCCAGGACCAGAAAGTCCCGACGATCTTCATCCGATTCAATAACCATGCCTTTTCCAACCTCCACAGGGGAAATCAAAGTGTACCTGGAAACCCACTCAGGACCAGTGACGATCGATAAATCCTGCCACACTGTACCAGGATCGACTAATATTTCAAATCATCCTCATTTCGTCAACCGTTTTTGCATAAAATCAACCCGACGGTCGCTATTTTTTTGATCGTCGGCTGGCCAACGGTCGCATCCGGTCCCGGTTTTACCTCTTTTTACGGATAGTTGCACCATGGACGAACGGTTTCATGTCATCCTGTACCAGCCGGAAATTCCACCCAATACCGGCAATATTGTCCGTCTGTGCGCCGTCACGGGCTGTACGCTCCATCTGGTGGGACCGTTGGGGTTTCGGCTGGATGGCGCGGCGGTGCGCCGGGCGGGCATGGATTATCGGGAATGGGCCGATCTCCGTCGTTGGCCGGATTGGGAGAGCTATTGGCAGGCACACCCCCCCACGGCCCGCCTTTTCCTCGCCACCACCCATGGGGCCGGGCACTATGCCGATCGACACTATCAACCGGGTGATCGGTTTCTCTTCGGTTCGGAGGGGGCCGGATTGCCCGCTTCTCTGCGCGCGGCCCATCCAGACACCCTGGTGCGTATCCCCATGATGGCACAGGCCCGCAGTCTCAATCTGGCCAACAGCGTGAGCATCATTCTCTACGAGGCCCTGCGTCAGGTGGGTTTTCCGGGGCTGGTGTAATGCCCGGTGGCCGCCGATTCCACCTTGAAAATTTTGGTCTGTTCCATCAAATGATCG
Source organism: uncultured Magnetococcales bacterium (assembly GCA_903913345.1). Taxonomy (GTDB): domain Bacteria; phylum Pseudomonadota; class Magnetococcia; order Magnetococcales; family Magnetaquicoccaceae; genus Magnetaquicoccus. The sequence continues at coordinate 3,491 of CAIWLA010000156.1, forward strand.
GCCTCCGTCATCATGTCCGTGCTGAAACCCGAGACATCCTTGGCCAGCACCAGATTCTGTCTGGCCCCCTTGTCGATGGAAATAATGGCCGTGTTGATCTGACTCAGCCCAATCGATTGTTGCTGAGAGGCATGGCTGATCTGTTCGATCATGCTGGACACCGTCAGCACAACATGTTGAATCTGATCTAAATTTTTTTCGCTTTCCTGTCTGAATTGGGTCAATATGCCGGTGACATTGCCCAACAGATCCCGCACTTCCGCCTCGGATTGCTGGACCACCGTCATGCCACGATGGACCGCCTTGCCACTGGCGGTGAGCAGGCGTTTCATCTCCTGGGAGGCGCGACTGGAGCGTCGGGCCAATACCCGCACCTCGGTGGCCACCACCGCAAATCCCCGACCCTGTTCCCCCGCCTTGGCGGCCTCGACGGCGGCATTGAGGGCCAACAGATTGGTCTGGAAGGCCACATCATCAATAAAGGTGATGATGCCAGCCATCTTTTCGGCACTCTCATCGATCTCGGTCATCGCCTCGACCGTATGCCGATTGGTCGTCTGCAGTTGTTGAGAGAGGTGTTGATTGGCCGCAATCATCTGTTCCATGGATTGCAGCAGAGTGACCTTGCCCGCCTGAAACAGGGTATGCGCCTCCTGACTGATGGTCCGGGCGCGCTGGGTGTTTTGGGCCGTCTGGTCAACCGTGACCGTCAACTCTTCCATGGCGGACGACATTTCCATCAGGGATCCCGTTTGCACCTTGGTGCGATTGGCCAAATCCTGGTTGCCCACCATGAGCTTGATCGAGGTGCTGCCAATGTTTTGTACCGTGGATTGCGTCTGGGCGAGAATCTCGCGCCAGCGGGCCTTCAGGGAGCGTAACGCCTGGGTCGCCAGATGCAACTCCTGAAAGCGGGGATGAAAGGTCGGGGAGGGAATCAGGTTCAAGGTATCGGCCATATCTTCCACTTCATCGGTCATCTCTTGTACCGGGGCGAGAATCATCCGGCTGATCAACAGGCTGATGACCAACACCACCACCAGACTCACGACCAGGAGAGACAGACTTTTCCACAGCAGACGGTGCGCCACCCCCTTGAAATCCGCCTCCGGGACCACCAGTCCGATCGTCCAGGGCACCTCGTGGCCCTTCAGAAGGGGGGTGTAAAAGCCATAATATTTTTCATGGTCGGTCGAGGTAAAGTCAAACAACAACTCCTGGGTCAGGGCCAGGGGGGCACCCTCCGGGCGATTCAACAGGCGGAGCACGGTGCGGAATGAGTCCCCCAACACGGTATCCGGGACATCGGTAATCCGGTTTTGCTCCCTCTCCTGGAGGGTATTGTCCGCCCCAGGCTTGACCCGCAACACCTGCTGATAATCCGGCAATCCCACCACCCCGCCCCGGTTGTCCAGGATGAACATGCGGCTGTTGGGGGTGATGCGGTTGGTCTGTAACAGTTCGGAAAGGGATTGCAGGACAATATCAATGCCGGCCACCCCGATCAGCGTTTGGTCCCGGTAGACCGGATTGGAGACCGTGATGCCCACCTGATGGATGGTCTTTCCCCGATAGCTGTTGTCCCAGGTATAGACATCGGTCCAGAAACGACCCGTTTGTTGCCGCCTGGCACCGATATACCAGGGACGCAGACGCGGATCGTATACCTTGTACGCATCGGTCGTTGCCCGCAGGGTGTGGCGGGCATCGGGTTCATACCAGGTGGTTTGCAGAATGGGGGCCAGCAAGGGGGCAATGCGCGCCTGTCTGGTCAACACCTCCTGCGACACCGTCCCGTGGGTTGCCAGCGCCTGGGCCTCCAGGGTCGTCACCTCGCGGGAGATCTCCTCTGCCTGGCGAATCGCCTCCTTGCTCTCCGGGGTATCCAGCAGACGGTGAATCACCCGGATGCGCTGCGTGCCATCCTCTTCCCGCTTGTTGAGCCAATGGTTGCCCGCCTCATCGCCAAAATAGATCAGGCTGAAATCGGGATGGCTGGCCATCTGCTCCTGGGTGAAGGCGCGGAAGGCGGCCAGAAATGGCTCAGCAGCCTTTTCTTCTTGAAAAAATATGGCATTGAGTCGCACGGCATCGGCGGCATCATCCAGAAAATTTTCCACGCTTTTGACCGCCAGACGGCTGCTGCCGGCCATGGTGGAGCGGGCCGTCTCGTCCAGAATGCCGGAAATGGTCATAAAGGCGATCATCGTCAGGGCCAGCATGGGCACCCCGATCAGCACAAAATAGGACCATGGCAAAAAGGTGCCCAGCCGCAAACGGGGCGTTTCAAGTGGCTTTGTGGTGGCAGGGGTCGAACGCATGGACAGCTTCTCCCGTCAAATGGGGCCGGTCAAGCCGGTCGGCCAGGCTTTAGGCGTGGCTGGCAATGGCGGCCAGCATCTCTTCCCTGGACAACAGGGTGTTCATGTTCAACAGTTTGATCCTCCTCTCCCCCGACTGGACAACACCCAGAAGGTTGGAATGATCATGCAGAGAGGGGGTCGTTGGTTCGTCTCCGGGTGGTTGGACGGCATCTGCATCCAGAAAACGGAGGTCGGAGACGGCATCCATCCGCAAACCCACCTGTTTGTACACGGCACTCCCGGATGATCCACTCTTGTCAGGCGGGTGTGCCACCCGGACGACGACCACCACGGAGCGGTCATGGTCGTTCCCTTTCGGTATCGTCAACCGCAGACGCCAATCCAGCACCGGGATGATTTCACCGTGCAGGCTGAATACCCCGGCCAGAAAGAGGGGCCGGGTGGTCTCCGGTTCCACCGTCTCGTCGGATCGCAACGGATGGGGGAGGGGTGTGACCGGGGTGTAGCCCACCATCTGGACCACGTGATCGACGGGAATCCCATAGGCCTGGTCATCGAGCAGACAGATCAGCCATTGGCTGCTGCCGGGGGTGGGACAGATCGCCTGCTGGCTCACCCATTGTCGGGCCTCCTCCTCATCGTCAAACAGATTCCAGTCGTCGTCTGCCATCCCACTCCACCCAGTTTTCTTAACAATATCAATCAATCAGTGGTCCAGGGGTCCAGGGGGATTATCCCCCTGGTGGGGTCTGGGGCAACGCCCCCGTCTTGGCCCGAACGATGATCCCTCTCTCCCCGATCGAGCAGCCAGGGAATGTCGAGAATGAGAGCGACCCGTCCATCGTCCAGCACCGATGCCCCCATTATACCCGGTATGGAATAAAAATGCTCATCCAGATTTTTAATGAGGACCGGTTTTTGTTCCAGGGTTTCATCCACCCACACGCCGACCGCCCGTTCGGCATCGGCCACGATGAGAATGGTGGCCATGGATGGCTCTTCTTCCGGTTCCTCCGGGCAGAACAAGCGGTTCAAATACAACAGCGGCAGGGATTTTTCGCGCCAGAGAATCCGATCTTTTTCCGGACGTTTTCCAACGGCCTGCCCCGGTTCGGGACGGGGTCGGAGGGATTCGACGATGGAGAGGGTAGGGATGATCAACGCCTGTTGACCGATACGGACGATGATGCCATCCAGGATGGCCAGGGTCAGGGGCAGTTGGATATGGAACCGGGTGCCTTCTCCCGGACGGGTCTCAATCTGGACCGTCCCCTGCAATGCCCGAATCTCTTGCCGGACCACATCCAATCCCACCCCGCGACCGGAGAGATCCGTGACCTCTTTGGCCGTGGAAAATCCCGGTCGGAACAACAGGTCGAGCACCGCCGCCTCGGAGGGATTTTCCCCTTCCGGTATCCAGTTGTTTTGTCTGGCACAGGCCAGCACCTGGGCCACATCGATGCCGCGACCATCATCCTGTACATCGATGCAGATCCGCCCCCCCTGATAAAAGGCGTGGAGGGTGAGGGTGCCATGGGGGGGTTTGCCCAGGGCCTGGCGGTGGGCCGGTGGTTCGATACCGTGATCGATGGCGTTGCGCAGCAAATGTTTGAAGGGGTCGCCGAGTCTCTCGACGCTGTTTTTGTCCATTTCGGTCTCGGCCCCCCGGATCTCCAGGCGGATCAGCTTGCCGGTCTGTCGTGCCGTCTCCCGGACCAGCCGTTGCAACGAATGCAGCAATCCGCCGATGGGAATCAGGCGCAGATCGACCGCACAGGTCTGCACGGCGCGGGTCAGTTGTTGACCCTGGTGGGCGATCTCCCGCAGGGTGGTCTGGGTGGCACGCCAGGCGGCGAAGGGGGCGGCGGAGGTTCCTTTCTGTCCGCAGGCTTCCATCCCATCCGTCTGTTGTTCCAGGATTTCCAGGGTCTGCTCCAGACTCCCCTGAAAGAGGCCGATTTCACCGACCAGATTGATGAGCCGATTCAGTTTGGCCACATCCACCCGAACGGTGACCGTCTCCGTCTGGGCAAACTGTTCCTGTTGCTGTTTCTGGATGGCCAGTGCCCGGTCACGGTCCGGTTCGGAGAGTTTGCCCTCCCGGACCAGAATATCGCCCAGCAGGGCCTGTTTGTGCAGACCATCCAGCAGATCCTGTTCGGTAACCATTTGTTGCTGGATCAGAATTTCACCCAGGGGTTGGGGTTGATCCAGGGATGCCGGTGGATCGGTACTCTCCACCACCGGATCGGGATACTGTTGCAAGGCCGCCAGGGTGTGGGCGAGGCGTTGTTGTTCGGCGGGGGTCACCGGGCTGGTCGCGGCCAGCAGGATCTCCAGGTTGGTCAATGCCTCGCCCAGCAACGGGGCCAGGGCCGCCGTCAGGGGTCGGGAGCCGTTTTCGATGGGGATGAGGCCGTCGGCGAGTTGGTTGGCATGGTTGGCCAGGGCGGTCAGACCCGCTGCCCCGGCGGCCAGTTGAATAATGTCGAACCCCCGATAGCAATCCCCCACCCACTCGCTGTCCGGTGGGTGTCCCGCCGGAGATGGCGGGAGGGAAGTCGGCAGATCAGCACGCATTGCGTTGATAATGTTAATAATGCCTTCCCGTGTCTCCTGTTGAACCATCGGCTGATCGGTGTGGTGGAACGGTTCCAGTGCGGTGAGCAGGGCGGCGATGTCTCCCGCCTCCGGTGCGCCCTCGCCCCGTGCTTCCGCCAGAAAGCGGCGCAGCAGATCCACCGATTGGAGCAGCAGGGAGACGAGTTCGGCAGAAAGGGACAATTCGCCATCGCGCAGGCGGGAGAGAATGGTTTCTATTTTATGAGCAAAATCGGCCATATCCAGCCATTTCGCCCCCCGTGCGCCGCCTTTGAGGGTATGATAGCCGCGAAAGAGTCGATGGATCAGTTCCCGGTCGTCTGGTCTCTGTTCCAGGGCCAGAAGATCGCTTTCCAGGCTCTGGACGATCTCGTGCGCGCTGTGCAAAAAGTTTTGGAGATACTCCTGGAAATAGGGGTCGTCGTCTCTTTCTGCGGGGGGGGCCGGGATGATCGTCACTGTCGTTTTCCGGATCGGATGGATGAGGGTTGGGTCGCCCGTCACAGGGGAGAATGCGGAGAGCCTTTCTGTCAGTATGGCGGATGGAATGGGCATACCACAAGAGCAGACATCTGTGGCAGAGGATCTCTTCGCGCCGGGAATGGAGCGAGACACTCTCCACAGGGCGGGCGCATGGCAGACGGCAGCCAAAATTGGTTATGGGTGTTCGGATGAAATCGTCGTTTCCGGGAAAGGTCGGAAGGTGTCTGATGGCC
>CAIWLA010000157.1 GCA_903913345.1 uncultured Magnetococcales bacterium
CGATAATGCTTCTGCGCCTTGCCGGAACAGTACCCTGTCTGGTCATCGTGTGCTGGCTGTGTTGCGAGATACCTGATTCCCTTTTCAACCCGAAGGAAACATCCTGTACGTCCGTGGGTTGCGGAATTCCCGCAACCTCGGCGTATTTTTTGTGTCCGAATCACTGCGTAAAGTAATGATAACATGACTGAGAATGCGCATGGAATGACTGGTTGTTCCGATGAAACCCCTTTTCGTGTCTACCGCGCCTGGGTGCCCACCCAGGGTGGTTATTTGCACTTTTCACGTCTGGTCACGCCGTCGCCCAATGGTCGCAAGCATCCAGATGTGGGGTGTTGGGTGCAAAAGGGCCAGAATGCAGAGGAAGATCGGCACTATATCGCCCTGCACCAGCGGCGTTTCATGCAGGACAGCCCGTTGGCCAACCTGTTCTGGGGCGTGCTCAAGGTGTGGGTCAACATGCTGCTGTTCGGAGACGATGGCCGCCTGGATTGCGTGTGCCTCTGCTGGCACACCGTCGAACGGTCGTGGGGCAGCGAAACCGAGCCTGTCCCGGTCGGGGTGCAGGATGTGTCTGACCAGGGTCCGGTAGAGATCAATCTGGGGCAGGCCCTGTGTGGGCGGTTGTTTCTTTTCGAGCCCAGTACCTGGTCGCAGGGCGACTCCGACTCGCCCAGAACAATTTTTGCACAGTTCCTGCACTCCATAAAAAGGGGTGAGTCGCCTGGGCGGGAGCCTGGGCAGGATGATCCGACACCCGGGTTCTGGAATATCATGCAAAAATTTTCAGCAACATCCTTCATCCATATGGACTTTGTCCTGGAACAGGATGGCTCTGCCTCCTTGCTGTGCGCAAACGGTGTCCGCTCCACCTCTTTGCGGTTGCCCTGGCTGGTCAAAATCAGACAACCGTCCGCACAGAGTGACGGGCAGACGGTGCCGCAGGATCGGCAGGCGTTGTGTCGGATCATCGATGATCAGGCCACGACCCTCTTTAATTTTTTGAAGGATATTGCCCATGAGCATGTCCATCACTCCCCCTCGGCGGATTCTTTTCTCCGGGTGCATCTCGTCTCCGGGCGCGCGGGGGAAATCGGGACAGAGCCGGTCTCCTCTGGCCAGGGGAACAGGTCGGTTGTGCATGGTGTGAAGAGCATCCCCCTGCCAACAGAACTCCAGTGGCGCCAGGATGTGCTGCGTGGTCTGTATGAGGTGGTGAGCAACCGTATTTCCGTGATCACTTCCCACGCCGCCCTGAAAGGCTTCCTCTGTTTTACCCAATCTTTTGAAAGGATCTACCGGCGGTTGCGTCCGCAATTCACCAGCCCCGTGGATGCGGAGCTGTTGCGGGAGTCCTTGAATGCCTCCCGCGAGGAGGAAGAGGGTAATGCCCAGAACCGTTTTCGTAACAGCATGCTGTTTTTTCAAAGATTGGCGGTGAGTTGTGGCGTGCTGGTGCTGTTGTGCCTGTATGTTTCTGCGGACTGTGTCGATTGTGGCCAGTCCGGTTGGTCACTGACCAGAACCTTCGCCTTCGCCTGGCTGGATTTTGGCAGAAACCATCCCGATGTCGGTCTGCCGATCTGTTTTGCCCTCATCGCCTTCCTGCGCCTGTTATCGGGCAACGATGCCGTTTTTGCCAGCGAATCCATCAAAAACATGACACGGATCATCAATTCGATGCCCAAGTCGTTGTCTTTCCTGCCCATTATTTTACTGATCGTGCCTCTTTTGGCGCTTTTCCTGTTTGTGTCGGCAAAATATTTGGCGTGGATGCTGAGTTAAGGCCGCCTGCCGTGCGGAGGAGCCGTCGCGCTCCTCCCCGCGCAAAGACTCTTCCCGTTCCGGTCATAACGGGGTAGAATTGCCTCTCTTTGCCATCCACCCCCCTTTTTTGCATGGGAACACCCCTCTTATGACCGCCCTGCCGCCGGTATCGCTGGAATCCTTGCATCTGCTCCCGGACGACATCCTGACGGCCCGCATCCGGGC
>CAIWLA010000158.1 GCA_903913345.1 uncultured Magnetococcales bacterium
CCGCCTCCATCAGAACCAGATCGGATTGAAGATCAGACATGAGACTCGAATACCACCACGCCTTGTTGAAATGACCCACCAGAGGCACAATGGTACATTGGATGGCGGCGGCGGTCCAGTCCTGTTGCGGGTTCCGGGAGAGCGGATGGACCCTTTTTGATGCCCAATCGAGTCAAATGGCCGATATTTTCTTGACCACCCTGAATGCCCGTTATCGTCACACCGCCTTTGGTCTGCGTTATCTTCTGGCCAATCTGGCGGAGTTGCGTCCTCGCGCCCGGCTCGTGGAATTTGAATGCACGGACGCGCCGGAAGAGATGGCCGAAACCATTCTCCAACAGAGGCCCCGCATTGTGGGAATGGGGGTTTATGTCTGGAATGTGGAGGCCTGCACCAAACTGGTCCGTTTATTGAAGCGGATCTGCCCGACCGTGATCGTGGTATTGGGTGGCCCGGAGGTCTCCCATGAAACCGACGAACAGGCCATTGTGCAGGCGGCGGATTATGTCATTTGCGGCGAAGGGGAGAGGCTGTTTTATACCCTCTGCCGTGCCCTGTTGGACGGTCAGCGACCGATGGAAAAGATTCAACGGGCCATACCCCTCGACCTCTCCACGGTCGCCCTGCCCTATGAGGACTATTCATCCCAGGATTTGGCCCATCGCCTGCTTTATGTGGAACGGTCCCGGGGTTGTCCCTATCGGTGTGCCTTTTGTCTCTCTGCCCTGGACCGCACGGTCCGGCTGTTTCCCCTTGACCCCTTTTTGCAGGCGATGCAGCGGCTGTTGGATCGGGGGGCACGGCAGTTCAAGTTTGTGGATCGCACCTTCAATCTGCACCAGACGGACTGTATCACCGTTCTGGAATTTTTTTTGCATCACGTTGCCCTGGGGCTGTTTGTCCATCTGGAAATGGTCCCGGATCGACTGCCGGACCCATTGAAGGCGTTGATCAAACGGTTTCCGCCCGGAGTCCTGCAATTCGAGATCGGCCTGCAATCGTTCAACCCGGCGGTTCAGACGCGGATCCACCGTCGGCAGAACCTGGCCAAAAGCGTGGCCAACCTGCGCTGGATCCGGGAACAGACCGGCGTCCATCTCCATGCCGATCTGATCGTTGGCCTGCCCGGCGAGGATCTGGCCAGCTTTGCCGCCGGCTTTGATCAACTGGCCCGACTCAACCCCCATGAAATTCAGGTGGGCATCTTGAAACGGTTGCGCGGCGCACCGATCCGGGAGGAGACGGCGGCCTTTGGCATGATCTACAATCCCGATCCGCCCTATGACCTGTTGTGCAACGACTTGCTGGATTTTGCCACCCTGCGCCGTCTCAAACGGTTCGCCCGCTATTGGGATCTGTTGGGCAACTCCGGTCGTTTTCCCCATGTGCGTGACCGGATTGTAGCGCAGGACTCCCCTTTTCAGACCTTTCTGGCCTTGAGTGATTGGCTCTTCGCCGCCATTGGTCGGACCCATGAAATTGCCTTGCGCCATCAATTTGATTGGCTCTATCGGGGTCTGACGGAGGGGTTGGGCTGGGATCCCGCACCGGTTCTGGCGGCACTGGAAGCGGATTTCAAACGCGGCGCACTCCGCGAGGCCCCCGATTGCCTGCGGGGTGGACAGATTGGCAAGCCCCTCCCGCCAAAACGGGAAAAACCGGCACTGCCCGCGCGCCAAGCCCGGCAGGGGTCAGGGAGTGATCCCAGTCGGTAGATTCTGCGATGCGGTTTTTTGCGGCCATTATCGGGAGAACGGGGTTGGTTGTATCTGGTGTAGCAACGACCGCCATTCACCACGCACGCGGCACAAAGGCCTCTTCATTGGCCATGCGCATCGTCTCCCCGGCCTGCTCAATAACAAACAGCCCTTTGTTCATGGCAAAACGGTCCGCGCTTCCCTCGGTCACAATCCCCGCCACCGCGCCGATGACCCGCTTGTCCGCATATTCCGGGAAGAATGTCTTGAACTCTGCCAGGCGTGTCAGGTGCTCCCGCACATATTCAACAGTCAAGGTGCTTTTGACTTCCACCAGTGCCACCGCGTCGGTATTCACCACCAGCACATCAATCTCCATGTGGCGATTATAGTGCCGGTCAAATGAATTGACACTTTTGAAAATTTCATGTAGTATAATCGCTCCGAGAGTTTTGTCGACAGGAGCGTAGGGCATGGGTATTCAAGACAAGCTCGCAACTACTCCATAATGGCAGGTAATCGAGCCGCCATCATGCCGCAC
>CAIWLA010000159.1 GCA_903913345.1 uncultured Magnetococcales bacterium
AAACGCCGATCCCAGACCGAACCGAGTTGCTGCAAAAAATGGGACCACAGCCATCCTGCCCACTCGGCGGGCAGGGCATCGGCCAGCAGGAAATGAAACCGTTCCGCCAACGGATTGTCTGCCCCTCTCGCCGCCACATCGGGCCATACCCCGGTTTTTCCATAATTTTCGCCAGACTGATCAATCAACCCATCCAGGGTATGATCCAGCTCCCGCAGCACCTGCACCACCTCCCACAGGCCATCCGCCGCCGCCAGACTCCGCCCCAACAGGGCATCCATGGACTCACCCTGAACGGGCGAGAGAGGAACCAGGGGAATGCACAACAGACCACGGGTCGCACCGGGCGTCTCTCCTCCGGGTGTCGAGGCCTTGGTCAAAACAGCCGCCATGGCCCGACCCACCTCCCATTTGACCTTTTTGGGGCCATGGGAGAAAAACAGCAGATCGGCAGGGGGCGGGGATAGGCCATCGGTCAGACAACGGGCATGGTTCAGAATGACCCGACCGGAATAGTTGAAACGTCTCAGAAGGGCTTCCCGTTCGGCGGCGGTGGCGGTCCCTTCCAGATGCAGTAAGGTGTATCCCACCAGATTGGGTGCGAAATCGACCCCGGCAAAGGCACGGGCCTCCTGCGTTGTGCCGTGATAGGCCTGGATGTGCTGGGCATTGGTCTGGGTCACAACCCAGTGCAGTGCCCCCGCACCGGTTCGCAGTCGTCCCTCCTCTTCGGTGGGGGCGATGACCGGCGGGACCACCGAGATCAACAGTTGCCACGGTCGCAGCAGACCATCGGCCACCGCCTGAGGCAGCGGTGCCACCGGCATCACCGACCCATAGAGGGGATTTTCTTCCAGGCTCCAGAGGGGTTTTGGATCCCCGTCCGGATCCCGGCTGGCACTGTTGGCATGACGGGTGGTGGCGGTCAGGAAAAGCCGCTTGCGCAGGGGCAGATTGGCATCGTCCAGGGCAAACGGGTCGGACAGGGTCTCCTGACTCTCCAGAAAGATGCCCAGATCCAGCGGGGCAAAACCGACCATGGCCCGGGCCACAATCCGCACCGAGCCATAGGTGGTCAGCACCACCCGCACCCCCTGGAACCGCCACGCCAGAAACCGGCGCACCCCCTCGCTGTCGCCCACCAGGGGCAGATCCCAATCCGCCTGACGCACCACGGTGGCATCCGGTCCCGTGGCCAGATCCGCACCCACCCACAGGGTGGCCAGATCGGACCAGACCACATGCCGACGCCACAACAACAGGGTCTCCCGCAGATGGGCCAGCGAGGGAGAGATGACCAGCACCGTGCGCCCGCTTCCCGCCGCCTCCGCCCATTTAAGGGCCAGCCACTCCACGCCAATACCGGGTGCGGTGATGGCCAGAAGACGGTCCTGCGTCTCCAGTCGTTGCTGCACACTCGCCACATACCGGGTCTGCTGGGGCAACGGGGGAAAACGGTCCGGCACGAGGCCGCCCCCCTGCAACCAACGGCGCATGGCGTTAAAATCCCGACCAGTCAACCGATCCAGATCATGGCCCAGGACCGCATGAAAGCCATTATGGCTCCGCAATGGGGGGGGCAGCGTGGTGCAATTGGTAAACAGCAGGGGTTGGGGCACCCGATCTGCCAGTTCCAGAAAGGGGGTCACCTCCTTGCGCCCCAGGGGTGGCCTGTCTGGACGAAAAAGGAGCTGATAGGGATGGATCTCGCCGGAGAGGGTGCGAAAAATGCCATCGGCCCCCGTGATCCGTTCCGGCAGGGCATACCGCCGCCGGGCATCGAGGGGAATGGTCCCTTCCGGCCAGATATCCGCCGCCTGGGGCACCGTCCGAATCGCCAAAAAGGCCTCGGCAAAGACCGAAAAGGCGACAAACTGGGCCTCCGCCGAGGCCAACTCGGCCAATCGCGCCTCCAGTTGGGAAAAGCGGGAGAGGCCGTTGAACAGGCCGCGTTGCAAGAGAATGAGGGCTTGGGAGTGGCTTGGCAACATGGTCAGACCTGGCCTCTGCGAGTCATGCCCAGGGCAAGGCGGTCAATGTCGGGGACTTTATTACGCACAGCCATTCCTTCTGATTTTTTTTAATAAAATAACGGCAGGTGACGGACAGACGATGCGGGTGCAGCCATCCGCCACCGGACCGGTCTACTGTATTTGAACGGATTGGGCACCGACCGGCAATGACCACTCCCGCCATTCACCACGTGCGGGGCATGAAACCCTCACCATTGGCCATGCGCAGGGTATCCCCGGCCTGAACGATGACGAACAATCCCTGATTCATGGCGAAACGGCCCACGCTCTCTTCAACGATCATGGCAGCCACCGCACCCACGACCCGCTTGTTGGCATATTCCGGGAAAAAGGTCTTGAACTCAGACAGTTGGATCAAATGCTCACGCACATCGTCCATCGCCAGTTTGCTTTTGACCTCCACCAGTACCACGGCATCGGTATTCACCACCAACAGGTCGATTTCCATGCGGAGACCACCCGGCAGATCGGCCTCCACCCGTCGGCTGACTTTGTGAACCGGAATACCCCATTGCGCAAACAGGGTCTTGCAGGCCGGTGCGACCAACCCTTCCACAAACTCGCCCAAACGGCCACCCAGTTTGCCAACCAGGACAGAAACCTCCTTGATCTTGAGAGCCGTTGCCTCGATTGTTCGGTCGGTCTCCTGAAACTTTCGGTCAGTCTCCTGAAACTTTCGGTCGGTCTCCTGGAACTTTCGGTCAGTCTCCTGAAACTTTCGGTCGGTCTCCTGAAACTGGCGGTCGGTCTCCTGAAACCGGCGGGCGGTCTCCTGAAACTTTCGGTCGGTCTCCTGAAATTTTCGGTCGGTCTCCTGAAACCGGCGATCGGTCTCCGCGCCCATTTCTCGAAACAAACGATAGGTCTCCGCTCTTTGTTCCCGGTCTTCCGCTCTTTGTTCCCGGTCTTCGCGGGCCATTTCCTGGAACATGCCCCACACATCATCGAAGGTCAATGCCTGTGTCATGATAACGCCTCCCGATTGCAACACACCCTCCAACAGCATACCCCTTTCGTGCGGCAGATGGAATCTGATTTTTTACGGTGGTCTATCACCCAAACCGGCCAGATCACCGCATCGCAGATCTCAACGCGGCGTTGCATCCGGCAGTCCGCCATCCACCGGCAAGGTGATACCGGTGGAGGGTGTCTGCCGGGTGGCAAAGAAGAGGACGGCCTTTGCCACATGGGTTGCCGTGATGCGGGCCTTCAACAGATTGCGATTTTGATAATAGGCCTCCAGCCCCGCCGCATCCAGACCCCGCGCCCGCATCCGGTCCGGTCCCACCTCGGCCCACAACCCCGATGACCGCTTGCCATCGGCAAAAACCCCATCCGGGGCCACCATGTTGACCCGAACACCCAATGGGGCCAGCTCCAGAGAGGCCACCCGCGCCAGTTGATGCGCCGCCGCCTTGGTCGCACTGTAGGCCCCGAAGTCGGCTCCGGGTGCAAAGACATTTTTGGTGGAGATCAAGACCACATCCCCCCCCGTCCCCTGCGCCCGAAAATGGCGGGCCGCCGCCGACAACAAAAGCAGCGTTCCCTCGACATTGACCCGATGCAACCGCTGAAACGACGCCATCTCCATGTTTTCCAGCGAGGAGACATGCGCCAACCCGGCATTGAGAACCAGCAGATCCAGACCACCCCAGTTCTGAATCACCTGTCGAAACCCCTCCTCCACCGACCGGGCATCGGTGACATCCATGGCAACCGGCAAAACCCGCTCCCCATGGACCATCCGCAACTCGGCCGCCAACGAATTCAACCGCTCACCCGGCAGATCGGTCAGGACCAGATGACAACCCTGGCTCAACAATTCCCGGCAAATACCGGAACCAATGGCCCCGGCCGCCCCGGTAACCAGGGCGACACACCGATCCAGAGACCCCTCCGGCCGCTGACCCAGTTTGGCACGCTGCGGTCCATAATATTCCATGGCAAACTGTTCCTGGGGGGTGATCCCCTCATAGACCCCACCCATCCGGGCAATGACCCCCTTCACCGCCAGGGTTTGCACGGCCAAATCCCAGACAATATCAGCCTCTTCGCTGTTGCGACCCACACACACCACCCCAATCCCCGGCATCAAAACCAGCCGTGGCGAGGCATCAAACCGCTCGGCAACCGGCAACAGGGCGTCCAATGGGGCATCGGAGGCCTGCTCCAGATAGTCCTGATAGGCCTGCCGATAGAGATAGACCGGGACATGAATCCGCTCGGCGGTGGTCGAACCCGGCTCCAGCCAGAGAGGCAACGGTTTGAGCCGAATCAGATGATCGGTGGTCAAGGGCGAGGAGAGCAATAACGTTTGCACATCGGGCATCTCCAACAAGGCCAACACATCTGGCGTGATCAGAGGGCGCAGGATGAAACGGTGAAAGGGATGATCGGGATCCGCCGTATCCACGGCCAGGGCACCCCGCAAGAGGGGAGCCACCTCGGTATATCGATCCCAGGCCTCGACCATCCTGACCGTCTCCACCGGAGGCAATGGGTGAATCAACTGTTCGGCGATATAATCTTCTGCCCGGTTGACCAGTTCCACCGTCACCAGATAGGCCTCCTGAGCGGTTTCGCCCCAGGTCAACAGGCCATGTTTCATCAGTACCATGCCCCGACTCTGCGGTGCCTGGGCGAAGGCCTCGGCCACCGCCTGGGCCAGGGCAAACCCCGGATGGACATAGGGCAGAATGATCACCTCCTCCCCCAACGCCTCGGCCAGGAGTGCCGCACCACCGGCCTGATTGCTCAGCGTCAGAATGGCATCGGCATGGGTGTGATCAATGAATTGATGGGGCAAAAAGGCGTGGAGCAGGGTCTCGATGGAAGGGGTGGCCGCCGAAGGGTCCAGCAGATTGGCCCGCAACACCTGCACCATGGCGGTCTCACTCAGCTCTGGCAGCCCCTGCAACCGTTGCAGGAAGGTCAGCCCCAGGGGCGAATGGCCCTCCGGGGTCAGGGTGGCCAGATCCCACCCGGAGGCCTTGACAAACAGGGCGGGAATTTTTTCGCCCAGGATGTTGGTCCACTCTCCCTTGACGGAGGTGTTGCCACCACCGTGCAACACCAACTCCTTTTCCGCCCCCAACAAACGACTGGCATAGGTGCGCAAAGCCAAATCCACCCCCCATCGGGCGGCATATTGGGTGATGAAATAGGAGGCGTCCGCTTCAGACCAGCCGTTTTTCATGAGGGTATCCTAATGGGTTGCCTGCCGGATGGGCAGGATGACGGTTAATGAGCCGACTGCGCCAATGCCAGATAATATTCGTAGGCCTCCTGGGGGGGCATGTTTTCATGCACCACCTTGCCGACCGCCTGAATCATGGCGATGGGTGCCGCCGATTGAAAAATATTGCGTCCCATATCCACTCCGGCGGCCCCCTGTTGCACCGCCTGGTAGGCCATGGTCAGGGCCTCCCGTTCCGGCAATTTTTTGCCCCCCGCGATGACAATCGGCACGGGACAGGCGGCGGCCACCGTCTCAAAATCTTTTTCCACAAAATAGGTCTTGACATAGGTGGCACCCAACTCGGCGCAGATGCGGGTGGCCAAACGCATATATTTGGCATCCCGCGCCAGTTGCTTGCCGACCGCCGTCACCCCCAGGACCGGCATCCCGTAACGGTTGCCCGCATCCACCAGACGGGTCATGTTGTGGACGGACTGGGTTTCATACTCCCCCCCGATAAACACCTGCACGGCCACCGCCGCCACATTCAGGCGCAGGGCATCCTCCATATCCACGGCGAGGCGTTCGTCCGACAACTCCTTGAGAATGCTTGGTCCCCCACTGGCCCGCAGCACAACCCCCTTGTTGAAGGTGGGCGGAATGAGCGAACGCAACACCCCACGGGTACACATCAAGGTGTTTGCATACGGCAACAGGGGATTGATGTGGATATCAATCCGCTCCAGGCCAGAGGTCGGTCCCATGAAATAGCCATGATCCACCGCCAACATGACCGTGCGTCCGGTGCGGGGATCAAAAATATGGGAGAGACGATTTTTGATGCCCCAATCCAGGGAGTGACATCCCTTCAACGGAAAGAGCGGTGGTTGCTGGGGGCGATCCAGATGATAATGGTGGGCATCTTGTTCGCCGTCGGTATCTGCCATGGTCGTTCCTTTTTTCATGTACACGATGAATTGCCAACCCACATCCCAAGAGGGTGAGGGCCGCAGGCCCCGGCCATCTATTCAGACACAGTTGGCCTCCAGGAACAAGTCCTGATATGATGCCCTGCAAGAAATCGATCCGTTTTGAGGGATGGCTTTCTTGCCGTGTGGTTCTCTGCTAGACTCTCACTCTTCCTGTTTCGAGACCTTGCCTTCTGAAGAGCCGTTGACAACCATGAAAAAGCCGCGCCCCAGACTGCCCTTTTTTCCCGCCGATGCCTTTTATGCGCGTCCGTTTCCCGGTTGGGAATATCATGTTCATTCGCTGTTTTCCGATGGCTCCTCGACGTTGCCCACCCTGATCGACTATGCCCGCAGCCTCGGCATCACCCGCTTGATTTTTACCGAACACACCGAACCGGGGTTGGTGGACGGTGAGGGCTGGTTCAAGCGGTACTGGCGCGAAGGAAACGAACTGCGCCAGCAGGAGCGTGCCATGAGAAACCGGAAAGGCTTCTCCTCCCCGTCCAGCGACATGGAGATTTTGTTTGGCCTGGAAGTCCCCATCACCGATTTCCGGGGTGGATTGCTGATGGATGCCGAAATGGCCGAAAAGGCGGAATTCATCCTGGGGGCCGTCCATGCCTATCCGGGGTATGGCTGGACCATGGGGGAACTGCCGCCGGAACAGGCCATTGAACTGGAGTTCAAGGGGTTGATGGCCCTGGCGGAGAATCCGCTTGTGGATGCCATTGCCCATCCGGGCGGCATTTGCGAAAAATTTGCCGCCCCTTTTCCCTTTTCCCTGTTTGAGGAGGTGGTACGCAAGGCCACCGGCAATGGTATTGCCATCGAACTCAACCCGGCCTATCAATCGCCGATGGCACCGTATCTGGATATTTGCTGTCGTCACAGTGCCTTGATCTCTCCCGGATCCAATGTCCATCACCTGGAGAATATTGGCCAGGCGGCGCACGAATTAAAAAAATTACAAAAAAAACGGTCTGTTATACAGAACGTCAACCCGCATCCCCGGAGAGGAGACACCCCATGAAAGAGTTGATTTTTCGCGTTCAGACCTCCAATGAGCACCCTCACTATGTGGTGACCGTTTGCAAGGCGGAGAAAAACCTCACTGTCCACTGCACGTGTGAAAATGGCGGTCCGCATACCTTGTGCAAACATCGTCTCTCCATTCTGGCGGGCAAGGCCAAATGGGTCATCAGCGAGAACGTGACCGATGTCGAGCAGGTACGTTCCTGGGTGGCCTGGACGGATGTGGGCCAGGCCATCAACAAGGTGACCCAGGCGCAAAAAAAGATCAAGGAGGCCGAGAAAGATCGGGACAAGGCCCTCGAACGGTTGAAAGCCGCCACAGAAGAGGCCGATGCGGCCAGAGAGGCGTTGATTCAGGCGATGAATGACTAAAGAGGGCATAAGGTCGAGTCTGATCAGGTCGGCCCCCCATCTTTCTACTCACCTTTAATTTTGCATCATATAGGTGCAAAATTTGGTGTACTGAAAACGGCTTGACACTGAACTTCACGGATCGACTGTCCCGTTTGGCCAACTCATACTGTGCTTGAAGCTGCAACCAACTCTCTGGGCTACGCCCGAATGCCTGGGACAAACGCACGGCCATTTCAGGAGAAATACCAGCGTTACAAGAAAATTGTCATTCCATTTGCCACTTGCCGAAAGAATTGGAATCGTCTATCCTTATCAAAAATTCTTTACAAACATGGAGGCAACCATGGCCATGTCATTGCAGTTGGATCCCGTGCTGAAGACACGGGTGCCAGACATTGCCGGTCTGTATCGGCTGGCTTTCAAGGACTACGGCGCATCGGCCCTGTGGAGCAGTGCGCCCGTGCCGGATCCAACGCCAGAGGATGCCCTTGCCATTACCCGTAGTTTGCGGGTTGAAGGCAATCGGCAAGCCAGACGACTGGCGGAACAGATTGAGCGAGCTTGTCGTGCCGCTGTCTAAAATTCAGATCGACGTTTTACATCTCCTCGCGTTGCACCGTGACCCAGAGAGCTATGTTGCGGGCAGTACGCCGTTAAATCGGCATAATCCCCGTTTTTCTGGTGATATTGACATTTTTCATGACCGCGAGGAACGGGTAGCCCTCGCCTACACGCAGGACAGTGCCTTGCTGCGGGCGCAGGGTTTTGAGTTGCAAGAACAACGGAGAGAGCCAACCTTTTACGCCGTTCTTGTCCGGCGCGGCGACGAGGTGACAAAATTGGAGTGGGTGGTTGACAGCGACTTCCGCTTTTTCCCGACGGTACGGGATGAAGAATTTGGGTATGTCCTGCACCCTATCGACCTTGCCACCAACAAGGTGAGTGCCGCAACCGGACGGCGAGAACCGCGTGATGTGGTGGACCTGGTGACCATTCATAATCAGGTGTTGCCATTGGGAGCGGTCATATTTTCCGCCGCAGGAAAGTCTGTCGGTTTTACGCCAGAAGGAATTATAAACGAGATCCGCCGCCTCGCCCGCTACACGGACGCTGACTTTCGGCGCGTTTCCAGTGATCCCCCGATTGATCCTGTCGCCGTTATGAAGCAGCTGCGGCGAGCGTTGGACGAAGCCGAAGCCTTTGTTTTGCGAATGCCAACAGACAAGATCGGACTGTTGTTCTTGACGGATGGTGTGGTTGTTCAGCCTGACCCCGATCGGTTGGCAGACTATCAAACCCACGCCGGACAGCGACGCGGGCAATGGCCAAGCAGCCCGGAAATCGTTTCCGCCATGTTTGAGCGTTATAAAATAGGCCCGACCTGGCCTTGATCATCCTGTCGGCCAATCGAGTCAGCACACTCTAAAATGGGCAGAGAAAAACTCCGCCAATGATACCGTCCCCCCCTTTTTTGTGCCCGGTCATTTTAGCCCCATGCAATTTGCGCCATTATCTGTATAATTCCTTCCTTTACGTTTGCATCCATCCCACTCCAGACGAAAGGTTTCTTATGAAAACCATGCTAGTTCGCTCCGTTGCTCTCCTTCTGACGGGATGGATCGCCATTCCGTGCGCCCAGGCCGGTGACGAGCCACCCAAAACCCTCAAGGAGCGGTTCAGCTACTCCCTGGGATTGCAAGTTGGCGATGATGTCACTCAAATGAAAGATAAATTGGACCCTGCCGCCTTCATGCGCGGCCTCCAGGATCACCTGGGGGGCAAAAAAGAGTTGATGACCCCCGAAGAGGTGGTCCAGACCAGAGAAGAGTTCCAAAAAACCATGCACGCCGATATGCAAAAAGAGGCGCAGACCATCGCCAACAAGAATCACACCGAAGGGGGAGGCCTTCCTGGCCAAAAACAGATCG
>CAIWLA010000160.1 GCA_903913345.1 uncultured Magnetococcales bacterium
TGCTGGGGGCGATTCTGGCCAAGATGGTGGACGATCGGCAGGTGCGTTGCGGACCAGAGTTGCTCAAGTTTTTGCAATTGCGTCTGCCACGGCGCATCCCGGACTATGCAGCGGCCCTGGACCGTCTGAACGAGGCCAGTCTGGGCTTGAAACGGCCATTGACCGTGCCATTGGCCAAGGAGGTGTTGGACTTGTAGAGCGATCTGCTCGTGATCCCCTCTGTTCACCGCGCACGGGGCACGAAAGCCTCGTGTTGTTTCCCGCCTGCTCAATGACGAACACCCGTTCCATCCGTCGAGTCAAGACAATCCCCCCTTCTTGATCTGTGCAAACAGTGCCAGTCGAGCCAACAAAATTTGCAACATCAAACATGGCTGCAAATTTTGTTATTGACTTGTTTGAAAAATTGGCAAACAATGCAGGAGAGAGCGTGACAGAGTATAATGGAGATCTTGAGCAAACAGGGGGCTGAAAGCGCAAACAATACCGTATGATCTTGCATTCAGTCTGTTTTGGATGAGAGGGAACCCGAAATCGGACAGGCTGGTGTTTGGCACTTTTTGAGGAGGAGACAAAAACCATGGATACACAAGAGATGCAACAGTCCAAACCAGAACCTCAGACAGGCGGTTACGCCGCCACGATGGCCCGGATCAGCAGAAACAAGGCAACCCAGTCCAAACCAGAACCTGAGGCGGACAGCATCGTCGCCCTGGCACCGCTGGTCATGGTGGCGGGACCGTTCGGATCCGGAATGGAGGTAGTGGCCGAAAAATTGGCCCAACGCATGGAGGTTCCCTTTTATGATCCCCATAAATTGGAAACATTGGCCAGTGACCGGGAAGAACATGGCGATGCCTGGAAAAGCCTCCAGGATTCGGAAGGCAGCTTCTTCGATTACTGGCTGGGCCATTTGCATGATGATCTCGCTGCATCCCTGAGCAGTCACATGGCCCATCTTTCGAACACCATTCGGGAGGTAGCCATTCACGGTGGCGTCATAGCCGGGGTCTGCTCCCACATGGTGTTGCCAGGAGATAAACTGTTTCGCATTCGGGTAGAGGCCGGTACGCGGTATTGTTCTCACCGTTTGGCCATGGTCCATGGCATTGAAGAAACCGAGGCAAGGCGCGTCTTTACCCGCCTGGAAGAAGAACACCGTCAGTTCCTGCATGCCTTGTGTGAAGAGTCCTTCATGGACTCCATCGACTATGACCTGGTTCTGGATGCCGAAACCACCGATGTTGAGGCAATGTTGAAAATCTGTCTGACCGCCCTGGACCGGAAAGGTTTGCTGGCCAAGACGAGAAAGCACCGACTGCCCGATCTGTTGTTTCAAATGTAGCCCGGTCCTGGATGGCATCCCGGCCCGATATGCGATGGTGTGAAAGAATGGCGGGGACAATCCCGTCTCCTGGTGGAGATCCTCGCCATCCTGGAAAAAGGAGGCACCATGGATACACTGTTCGTTCTTGCCGTCACGACCATGATTGTTGTGATTGTCTTTGACTATACCAATGGATTTCACGATGCGGCCAACATTATCGGCACCGTCATCGCATCCCGTGCGATGACGCCCATGCAGTCGGTAGTCATCGTGGGTACTTTCGAGTTTCTGGGACCTGTGCTTGGAGGGACCGCTGTGGCCAACACTATCGGCAAGTTTATTGCCGTCGGTGATCTACCCTCGACCCTTTCCTTGACCATCGTCCTTTGTGGCATTTTGGGGGCCATTTTCTGGAATCTGGCCACCTGGTGGTACGGCATTCCCTCTTCCTCTTCCCATGCCCTGGTGGGTGGGTTGATCGGGGCAGTGGTGGTGTCGGCGGGTTCCGACAGGGTGATTTGGGGGTTCTCCGATCTGGCCCATGGCCATTTTTCCGGATTCACCAAAATTCTCCTCTCCCTGATCCTCTCGCCGGTGTTGGGTTTCTGGGTCGGCTATTTCCTCCACAAAGGAATGCGGTGGTTGATGCGGAATGAGGAACCCTCCGCCAACCGCTGGTTGAAACGCTTTCAGTTTATCTCGGCGGCTGGATTGGCCTTCTCGCACGGTGCCAATGATGCCCAAAAAAGCATGGGCATCATCACTTTGGTACTGATGCTTGGCGGGTTTATCACCCAATTCGAAGTACCCAACTGGGTCATTCTGGCGTGTGCCATGGCCATCGTTCTGGGCATCCTTTCGGGTGGCTGGCGTATTGTGCGCACCGTTGGTTTTGGCATCTACAAAGTGCGTCCCTTGCACGCCCTGGATACCCAGTTGACATCGGGACTGTTGATATTGTCGGCCTCCCTGTTTGGTGCGCCGGTTTCCACCACCCACGTCGTCAGTTCCGCCATCATGGGAATCGGTTCCTCCGAACGTCCCAAATCGGTTCGGTGGGCCAAGGCCAAGGAGATTGTCAGTACCTGGGTGATCACCATTCCCGGTTCCGCGTGTGCCGCCATCCTGACCTATTATATCGTCAAGGGGATGGTTGGAAACGCCATTTGATCGCAAAGGGCAGAGGTTGATGGGCCAACACGTTTGGTGATCAAACCGATCTGCTCGGATTTTCTCCAGAAGCAGGAGGCATTCAAGATGAGCGGCGACGCCCCATTGGCAACCAGACTGCTCGCCAACGTCTATCCCCGCACACCGGACTTTTACAGCCTGATCAATGACCAGTGCGCAGTGGTCTCCGAGGCGATGGAGGCCCTGGTGGAGTTTATGGCGGGCGATACCAGCAAGGCCGAATCCATCGCCGATCTGGAAAAAAGAGGCGATGCGATCAAAAACCACACCATGTATGTATTGAACAAGGCCTTCGCCACACCCATGGATCGGGAAGATATATATCGGGCGGTCACGGCGATTGATGGCATTCTTCATTATGCCAATACCACCATCCAGGAGATGCGCTGTTTCAAACTCGCCCCTGATCCCTATGCGATGGACATGGCGCGCATTTTGAGTGAGGGAACCGATGCATTGAAACTGGGATTTGCCAAACTGGGTGCCAATCCGACCATGGCCGAAGGAGACGCCTTGGCGGTACGCAAATCCGAGCGGAATGTCGAAAGGGTTTACCGGAAGGCTCTCAGCATTCTGTTCGAGACGGAGCCGCATGTGCAACAGATTCAACACAGCAAGGAGACCAGCATCGAAGCCCGTGTCATGGAACAGGTCACAGACATATTCAAACGACGTGAACTGTATCGGCACCTCTCCAACGCGGGTGATCAGGTCGCCAAGGCCGGCTCCGTTTTGTACGATATTGTCGTTCAGGTCTCTTGAGGAGAGAGGGCACATGAACAATCGATTGACAAACGGCAGGGAACTGGCCCACTTCAGCGATATGCTCCCCGCTTCTTTGTTGGGCCAACTGTTGGAAAATATATTCCCAACCGTTCCGGATTTTTTTTCTTTACTCAACGATCAGTGCGACATCATGGTACAAGCCATGGACGCTCTGGTGGCGTATATGGCACGTGGAGAGGAGGAGAGTGCCACCTTGGTTCGTCAGTTGGAAAGGGGTGGCGATGAGGTCAAGACGCGCAATATGGCCATCCTGGCCAAGGCATTTGCCACCCCTTTGGACCGGGAGGACATCTACCGAGCCATTGCGAGTATTGACATGATTCTCAACTATGCCAAAACCACGGTACGCGAAATGGAGGTTCTTCGGATCATTCCTGATTCGTATATGTTGGAAATGACACAAACTCTGAGAAACGGATCCACTGCCCTCTGTCGCGGTTTTGCCAAGCTGTCGATCGATCCTTTGGAGGCATGCGAAGATGAGCGGATAGTCCATCTTTCGGTGTATGAAGCGGAAAACGGCTACCGAAAAGCCCTGACGGCCCTGTTTGATGGCCATACCTACCAACACCAAATGTTGTTTGACTGTCAGAGGGAGAGCGTGGAAGCCCATTTAATGAGACAGACGATTGAGATGTTCAAGCATCGGGAACTGTATCGGCATCTCTCCAATCTGGGCAACCACCTCTCCATAGCCGGTACGGTGCTGTACGACATCATGGTACAGGTTTGATTGACCCTGAACCATCCAGTGGCCATGTCCGTCGTCTGTTTTGCGCGCTGTCATCCAGCCGGGGCGTGGGATACCGTCGATAAATGGATGGCCGCCGCCAGCAATTGGCGCGTGTAGGGGTGTTGGGGATGGTCAAAAAGGGTCTGCGTTGCCCCCTGCTCGACAATCCTGCCCTGCCACATCACCAGGACATCGTGGGCCATGGCGCGGATCACCCGCAGGTCATGGGAGATAAAGATGAACGCCAGACCGTGCCGCACCTGCAACGTGCGCAACAAGACCAATATTTGCGCCTGCACGGAGAGATCCAGGGCCGAGGTGGGTTCGTCCAGGACCAGCAGATCGGGTTGGAGAATCATGGCCCGGGCGATGGCAA
>CAIWLA010000161.1 GCA_903913345.1 uncultured Magnetococcales bacterium
GGTGCCGAGTTCCACGATCGACTTGATGCACCACATCATCAGCAAGGTCATCTTTCGGATGGAGAGCCTGATCACCGCCTTGATCAATGACCTGGATCAACTCGAACATCGCATCATTTCCACGCGGGCCAACATGCCGGTTTTGCGCTCATTTCATTCCGATGTGGTCCGTCTGCGCAAGCGCATCATTACGGTGCGTGGTCACCTGGTGCCCATGGAAGCCCTGGCCTCCGCCTTTTTGCGCCAACGGGGCAAATGGATGGAGACCCGCCAGAGACGCATGATCGCGGAGGAGTTTGAACGTCTGCACGACTACCTGGAAGAACTCAGCATGATTCGCGAGCGCAGTTCGCTGCTGGAGGATGAGATCCATTCCATGGAGGCGGCGCAAATGGATCGCAACATTTATATCCTTACCTTTTTGACTGGGGTTTTTGTCCCCATGAACCTGATTCCCAGCATGTTGGGCAGCAACATAGGCGGGATTTACGGGGCCACCGATCCCGATGCCTTTGAATATTTGATCTATATAGAACTGCTGATCTTTTCCCTTGGATTGTTTTTCTTTACGCGGCATGTGCGTAAACTGTCGGTGACCTCGCCTTAAAATGTCTCGTCGATGGGGTGTCGGTCTGGTGCAATGGGGTCAATGGGTGTCAATGGTGTGCAGGCAATGAAGGTGGTTTGGTCATGAATGGTGCGACTCCTGACAATCGACGCGGCGTGGGGGCCAGAGGCATCACGCGGGTGGATCTGTTGCTGGTGCTCTTTATCCTGGGCATGGGTATCCTGGTCTTTGGCCCATTGGTGCGCAAGGCGGTCTACAACCACTATCTGGAAGAAGAGGCCAAGCCGATTCTGAATGCCCTGGTGGCGGCGGAAAAACGCTATTTCGATCAGCATGGCAGCTATTACACCAGTCCCCACTACCTGGAACAGGATCTGGAGGAGAATCTGGGGGTCAAACTGGGCCAGGCGGGCAATTTTTGTTTCATGGTGCGCACGGTGCCCGATTTTATCACGGACAACAGCAGCGGTCCGGCCCTTTTTGAGGTGTGGGCCATCCTGCGGGACAGGGAATACAGTAACGGTTTTTCCGGCACTGACCGAATTCTGGTTCAAGGTTTTAACCTCTTCTGCACCGCCACGCCCGACAAGGCGGAGGCCAATGGCGTGTTTACCTTCCGCAGTGGGCGGATTTTCGCCCGGCGGGAGCCGATGCCGCCCGATATCTGCATCCTGCCGACCACCAATGCCGGACCACCCCGCACGGGTCGTACCATCGCCCGCATCGAGTGGAGAGATGGCTTTACCTACTCCGATATTTACAAATAACATCCCCGCCTGCGGCCAAAAATCCCGAAATCCCTGTAAAAAAAATTATCTGTTCCTGTAGCCTGAACCGGTTTAAAGTATGCGAGAGGAAAAACCGTCACCAAAAGGGGCAACGTTCCATGGCCGCGCGTGTGTTTGGTATCAAAGGCCGTATTTACAGCCTGGCACTGTTGGCACTCCTGATCATCGGCATAGAGGGGGAGATGGGGCAGTATTCCCTGGGGCTGGTACAGGAGAGGCTCGACCTCTTCTCGACCTTTGATCTGCCCCTGGCCCACAGCCTGGCGAGGCTGGAAAGCCTGCTGGTGCAGGTCAGCAATCAGTTTGACAAGGCCCCCCGTTCGGAGACCGACCCCGGCCGGGTGGTGGTCAACAACAGCATTGTCCATGACCAGTTCTACCGGATTCAGATGGCAATCAGTCGGGTGCGGGAGTTGAGCGAACATGCCCTGGGTGTCGCGCCAGACGAGGGGCATCGGGAGAAAGTGCGGCGCAGAATGGATGAACTGGACGCCATTTTTCGGGCGAAGGAGGAGATGTTTGCCCTGTTGGATCGTTCCGTGCTGCATGCGGTCGAGGGGGGGAGAGAGGCCACCTTGCCTCTGGATGTCAACCGGAAACTGATCGACGGGACGGAACGTCTGGAGGTCCATGCCGGCGCGCTGCTGGACCGGGCGAAGGGGGAGATGACCTCCGACATTTTCGAGTCGATCCGGCAGAGTGACGCCTCGCGTCATTTGTTGCGGGAAATGTGGTTGGCGAGCGTCATCCTGGGGGTTGTTTTGGCCATCGGATCGGTACGATGGGTCTTGATTCCCCTGGAGATGGCCCGGCAGGCCGCCCGGCGCATCGCCCAGGGGGATATGAACATCAGCCTGGAGCACCACCGTTTCGACGAACTGGGGGAGATGCTGACCGCCATGAAAGAGATGGTGATTGCCCTGGGGGAGCGGCATCGGGTGGAGACGCTGGTTTGGCAATCGGAAAAAATGTCCTCCCTGGGTCGTTTGGCCATCGGTTTGGCCCACGAAATTGTCAACCCACTGGCCAGTGCGATGCTGCATCTGGAATTGCTGCGGGAGAGGCTGACGGATCAGGGGAGTGCGATCATGACCAACCTGGAGGTCATAGACAATTGCATGACACGGGTCTCCGGGATCGCGCGCAACCTGCTGACCTTTTCCCGTTCCAAGGGGAATGATGCCCTGCCGGTCAATCTGCATGACATTATTGACATGGTGCTGGTATTGCTGGACAATCAACTCGATGGCATCGAAGTGGCGCGGCATTTTGCGCCTGATCTGCCGGATATCATGGGAGTGGCCGGCAAGCTGGACCAGTTATTCATGAACC
>CAIWLA010000162.1 GCA_903913345.1 uncultured Magnetococcales bacterium
GGGAAGGAAACACCACTACCGATCAATTGTCTGCCGCACCTCCAGCAACGTAAAGGCCTCAATGACATCGTTCTCCTTGATATCACTGAACTTATCCAGACAGATGCCGCACTCCATCCCTTCCCGCACTTCCTTGGCATCATCCTTGAAGCGTTTCAGGGCATGAATGTCACCCGTATAAATCAACGTATTGTCCCGCAACAGACGCACCTTGGACTTGCGCTGTATGACCCCATCCAGCACCATGCAACCGGCCACCAGACCAATCTTGGAGATACGGAACAGTTCCCGCACCTTGGCCCGACCCACCACGGTCTCCTCGACCAGCGGTTTCAATTTGCCTTCCAAAGCCTGCGTAATATCATCCATCAGGTCATAGATGACGGTATAAAAACGCAGATCCACCTGCTCCCGTTTGGCCAGATCCCGTGATTTGGCATCCGCCCGCACGTTGAACCCGACAATGATCGCATCCGAGGCCGAGGCCAACATCACATCCGACTCGTTGACCCCCCCCACGCCCACATGGATCACATTCACCCGCACCGCCGCATGGGCAATCTTGCCCAGCGATTCGGCCACCGCCTCCACCGAACCCCGCACATCCCCCTTGATGATCACCCGCACTTCATCCAGGTCAACCCGCTGAATCTGGTCAAAAATATCATCCATCTGCGGGGCATGTCTGGCCTGACCACGCTCCTTCGATTTGCGCATACGGAAGGCCGCAATCTCCTTGGCACGCCGCTCATCGGGTACCGCGATCAACTCGTCCCCCGCCTCGGGCACACCCGAAAAACCAATAATCTCCACCGGCATGGCGGGCAGTGCCTCGGTGACAGTCCGCCCCTTGTCATCAATCAGGCTGCGAATTTTGCCCCATTCCGTCCCCGAGACAAAAATATCACCCACCCGCAAGGTGCCATTTTGCACCAGACAGGTCGCCACAGGCCCCCGGCCCTTGTCCAGTTTGGCCTCGACAATGGCACCCCGCGCCCGATGATCGACATCCGCTTGCAGACTCAACACCTCGGCCTGCAACAGGATCATCTCCTCCAGAGACTCGATGCCCTGACCCGTGTGGGCCGACACCTTGACAAAGATGGTCTCACCCCCCCACTCTTCCGGCACCAAGCCCTGATCCGCCAACTGCTGCGTCACCCGGTCCAGATTGATCCCCTGCTTGTCAATCTTGTTGATGGCCACCACAATGGGCACCTTGGCATCCTTGGCATGGTTGATTGCCTCAATGGTTTGCGGCATGACACCATCATCCGCCGCCACCACCAATACCACAATATCCGTGACCTGCGCCCCCCGCGCCCGCATGGCGGTAAAGGCGGCATGACCCGGCGTATCCAGAAAGGTGATGCTGGAACCATTGGCCATCGTCACCTGATAGGCCCCGATATGCTGCGTAATGCCACCAAACTCCCGCGAGGCCACATCCGACTTGCGAATGGCATCCAGCAGGGAGGTCTTGCCATGGTCGACATGCCCCATGACCGTGACCACCGGCGGGCGCGTCTTGAGCGCGCTGGCCAGACTCGCCACATCCGTCAACTCCGCGTCAATGGCCGCCCCCTCGGAAACCTGCTTCGCCTTGTGCCCCATCTCCTCGACCACCAACACCGCCGTGTCCTGGTCCAGCACCTGGTTGATGGTCACCATCATGCCCTGCGCCATCAGACGCTTGATCACCTCGGACGACTTCACCGCCATGCGACTGGCCAACTCTCCCACCGTGATCATGTCCGGGATAATGACCTCACGAATGACCGGCCCCAGGGCCTGCGTCTCCTCCCGCCGGGAAAATTTGCCCTTCCCGGACGAACGGCCACGCCGCATGGGAATCTGCTTCTCTTCCTCTTCCAGGACACCCTTGCCCTTGTATTTGGTCTTGCCCGCCTTGAAC
>CAIWLA010000163.1 GCA_903913345.1 uncultured Magnetococcales bacterium
AGGTGTGTCTTCCCGCCGTTTTCGTCATATTATTGCGGGGTCCAGGGGGGTCACCCCCCTGGCGGGGTGCAGGGGCGGAGCCCTTGCATATAAGGCGCGATTTATCAAAAGCCCATTTCCGCAGGAAATGGGCGCAACGCGCTTGGACCCGATCTGAAGGGGAAATAAAAAATTAACATAATATCAATAAATGGATATTATGTTGGCGCATATGGGGCAACAGCCCACACTGACACATGGTCATGGTTCCCGCAAACTTTCGCTGAAGGATCGGGTGATGGGATTCAGAATATAGGCGGCGATGCTGCGGGATCCCACCTTGATTTCGGCGTTCAATGTCATCCCGCGCACCAGGCGGATCCCCTCAGGCAGGTTGTACAATTTGGTGCTGAGCAGTTCCACCCGGCCGGTATGGACGGCTCCCGTGGTCGCCCCCTTGTCCTTGCTGCTGCTGCCACTGCTGCCCTGTTCCTTGCTGTTTGCTGTTTCCCCCCCCCCTCCGAAGGATTCCTGACTGATAAAGCGGAGCCGTCCTTCCAATGAGCCGTGGCGTTGGTAGGGGAAGGCATCCACCTTGATGATCACCTTGTCGCCCACCTTGACATAGCCAATATCCCGTGACGGAATCATGATTTCGGCGATGAAGACGGCGTCGGAGGGGACGATGGTGATCAGCAACTCGGCACCGGGCAATACCGCACCCGCCGACCGTTTGGCCACATCCAGGACAACGCCATTCACCGGGGCGGTCAATACCTCAAAGTCTGTAATCCGTTTGGCCTTGGTCACCGATTCATTCACCTTGGCCAGTTCGGTGCGGGTGGCGACCAGGCTGTCCAGGACCTGGCGCATCCAGTCATCCATGAAGGTTTGCCGTTCGGCCCGTTTGGAGAGCAGGCTGTGCTGCAACTCCGCCAGACGGTTGACCGAGGTCTGCCAGTCCTGTTCGGCGCGAATACTGCTGGATTGGGAATCCTGGTATTGCAGATTGGTGCCGGTGCCGGATTGGGCCAGATTGCGCCGTTTTCCCTCCACATCTTTCAAGATGTCCACCAGTTTTTCCTGGTGGATGCGGTTATCCTCGGTGGTACGGGTGCTGGCTTGCAGACCCTGGATCTCCTCGTCAAACATGCGCACCCGCGACTGGTACTGGGATCGACGCTGGTGCAGCAAGGTGGCCTGGAGCCGTTCGTCCGTATTGGAGTTGGCATCGGCCACAAATTCCGTATTGTTCATTTCGCTTTCCAGGCGATGAATCTGGGCCAACAAGGATTGTTGCTGAACCAGCAGTGCGGCCAGATCGGCACGGGCAAAGGTCGGATCAAAGGTGGCCAGCACCTGTCCTTTCGTGACGACATCCCCCGCTCTGACCTTCATTTCACGAATGATCGATCGGTCCACCGGCTGCAATTGGATGGGTGGTGTATCGGTCGTCAACTGGCCGGTTCCGACCACGACAATGTCGGTGTTGGCCACCGATGCAATCACAATGGCGACGACAAACATGGCCAGGATGAGATAATAGGTGCCCATCATGATGACGGGTGGGTCAATCTCAGTGACAATACCGATGCCGGCCTGGAAGGGGATGGCGTCCGCAGTGACCTTTTTTTGTACACGCTTCAGGGGAATTTTGGTGATGAAAGAGGCCATTTTCGGTTTATTTAACAGTTCCAGATACTGTGCAGACGATGTTTTTCCACCCTACCCCCACGGGTAAAGACCGCATATCCTTGTCCCTCCCCACTTTTTCCATACTACACGTGGAAGGGGGACAGTTCAATTCCAATTGTGGATCCTCTACGGTTGATGCGCGTGTTTCATCCCGCAGTGGGGGCCGGAGGCTTTGCCCCGGCAGGATTTTTTCAGGGCCTCCTCGCAGGTCTGATGGGGTTTTCCGCTTTCCAGACAGAGGGCAGTCTGGAGATGGAATTCAGCAAACGCGCGGTGTGCCTGAATATCTTTTTTGATCTCTTCCGGGCTGTTTTCATCCTCGGCCCGCACGGCGGAGGCGGCCAAAAACAGGGCCAGAAAGGTCATGACGGCCATTTTTTTCATTCAATTCTCCGGTTTTTCTGGATGGGCGTTGGTCATTTTATAATAGATGCCCTCCTTGTTCTGTTCCAGGGTGGCAAAGTGACCCTGAACGATGAGGGCATTCTGGGTGAAAGGAATGGGTTCCGAGGCTTCCACCAGTACCATGGATTCGGGACCGCCCGGCAGACAAAAGGCGCAAGTCGGTGGTGTTTTGGCCAACAGGAACCGCTTTTGACCCTCCTGCGCGAGATCCAGCGGAAACATGAACCCGGCTATTTTCAATTCCTGACCGTTCAATGCCTTGATGGCATCGGGAAAGCGGGACTTGGGTTTTTCCCATCCTTCCGGGGTGAGAATCCGCAGGGCACTTTTGGATTTGGGCGGTTTTTCATTGTTGGGGTAGAGAATTTCCACCGTGCCCAACAATGCCCAGTCGATCAGATCCTGACCTTTGGGCAGATTGGTCGAGAGGGGAGCCGGTGCAGGGGAACCATCCGGGGCCAACAGGGGTTGGTGTCCTCCGGATCCCTGGTCGGGTTGGGCGGCCCAGCCATGGCCTCCCGAAAGCAGCAGCAAGAGTGCGAAAAACAGGGGTTTCATGGGTGTATTTTCCTTTTTTTATCGTTCTGCCAGGATCTGGGCCACGTCGAGACGGGAGGCGCGCCAGGCGGGCCAGGCGGCAGCCAGCCAGGCGATGATCCAGGCCAGTACCACCAGCCATCCTTCCCAGGCCATGAATTGTGTGCCATCGATGGCGGGTTGCTGATGGCGGTCCAGCCACCAGCCCAATCCCTCCACCCATCCGTGTCCCAGCAGCAGTCCCACCACCGCCCCCAGGGTGGCCAGGAGCCAGGCCTCGATCATCACCCCGGCCCACAACTGCCCACGGGAGGCCCCCAACATGCGAAAGATGGCCAGTTCATAACGACGATGACGCAGATTGGCCAACAACCCCGCCAGCAAGGCACCCCCCGCAGCGACGAAAAGCAGCCAGGCAAACCCTTGCAAAACCTCTTTTCCAACCCCCATCAATTGGGTCAAATGGGCAATTTCCAGGGGGGGAGAAGCGGCCATCAGGGCTGTTTGGCTGTTGATTCGGCGCGGCAGGGAGACGGCGGCCAGGGGGGTGCTGTACTGAATCAAGGCCAGGGTGACTTCGGGATTGTCAAAGGTTTCATCGGTGCGGGCATGGTCGGCATGGACCCACCACACCGACTCCACCGGCGTCAGGATCAACCGGTCGAGCACCGTGCCGGTGGGATGCAACACCCCGGTCACGGTATAGGCCATGTCGGCATGGATGTCTCCCCCTTCGGTCAGGCCGTGGGAGCCGGCGAAGGTGTTGCCGACCGACAGACCGGTCCGGGTCGCGATGGTCGCGCCCAGTACGGCCTCCATGGGTTCCTCATACCAATGGCCGTCCGCCAGAGTGGCCTGATATAGACTGCCGTAGTCGGTGGAGGCTCCCACGATCCGAAAGCCGCGAAAACTGTCTCCCAGGGCGATGGGGATGATGCGCTGCACCAGGGGATCGCTGGCCAGGGACTCCACCTCGTGCAGCGGAATGTTGCCCGGCGGGATCTCCAGATGGTAGACCCCGGCCAGTATGAGTTGCAGGGGGCTGCCTTTGGCCCCGACCACCAGATCAATATCGCGGGCGTCCCGCTGGAGACGATCGGCCATCTGGCCGGTGAAGGCCAACAACACCACCAGCATGGAGACCGCCAGGGCGGAGAGGGCGGCAGAGAGGAATGCCTGACCGGGATTGGCCCGCAGGTCGCGGGTGGCGAGGGTGATCCGATTCATCCTGGTCTCCCCATGGTGATGCTGTCTGCGACATGGCGGCGGACGCGGGCATCGTGGGTGGCCACC
>CAIWLA010000164.1 GCA_903913345.1 uncultured Magnetococcales bacterium
CCTGGTTGACGCCACGGGTCAGGAGATGGATGCTCTGTTCGTACTGCTCCCGGATCATTTTTTCCTGCTGTTCGGTATGGAAATTGGACATCCAGACCAGACCGGCAAAAAACGGTACGCCCACCAGGAGAAGAATGCGGTCTCCAATGCGTTTGAATCCGAATTTTTTTAAAAATCGCTTTGTCATCATTGGTTTGATTTTCTTTTCCTGGACTTGATATGGGGAGAGATGTCAATCGGCATCCGTTTCGGAACCGCCCATCCTCACGCTACCTCATTTTGAAAGGATGCACAATGTCAGTCGGAAGGTGCTCTTTTTGTTGACAATGGTCAAAACCAACAATGGTTTGGTCTGGATTTTGCTTGAGTTTCACTAACAAGAACCTGTTATTGGCTATCCGTCAACATTCTGCAAGGGGATGAACATGAAAAAGTTTACCAAAAAATACCGCAGGCAGGCGATGGTGATTGAAAAGGCCTCAAAAAAGACCAAAAGATTGCTTTGCTGGCTGGAGTCCTTGGACGATTAACCGGAACGTTTTGATGGTTCGCGCCAATCCGGTGTCAGACTGACGGTGTCGGTGGATGGAGAGTGTCCAAAGGGTTGACGGTGCCGTCACCGTCTGGATGGGGCAGGGGGACAGTGGTTCCCCTGGTGGGGACCGTTTCAATCGTGTTGCCCGATGGGAGTCAGTGCCTCGCGTTGCCAGTGGATCCCGGTGACGGGTCGTCTGGCCCAAACCGCCCCGCATGGAAGACCAGACGCGGCAGGGGTTGCCCCTCCACCTCGTCCACCTTGATCCGACTTACGGAGGCATACTCGACCACCATGCGGGAGAGATTTTGCAAGGGCATCTGCAAAACCAGACCCAGAATCATGCGGATGACGCCGCTGTGGGCCACGACCAGCAGGGATTGACCCGGGTGCTGACTGACGAGGGCCTCCCAGCCACTCTGTACCCGGCGGTGAAAATCGCGCAAATCCTCCCCACCGGGTGGTGGGTTGTTGAGGGGATCTCGCCAGAAACGGGTGAGACGGCTTCGATCATTGGCCAACAGCTCCACACTGGTCCGGCCTTCCCATTCGCCAAAGTGCATCTCCTGAAACCGCTCCTCCACCATGATCGGAATGGCCAGCGGTTGGCCCAGCGCGTGGGCAAAACGGGCGCACCGTTTCAGGGGGGAAGAATAGATGGCATCCCATGCGGGATGTCCTTGTACCGCCGCCTCCATCTGCCGCCATCCCTCTGTGCTGAGGGGATCGTCCAACGAGCCACGATATCGGGGGCCACCTTCCGGCTCTCCGTGGCGCAATAAATCAATCATGGTTGCCATAAACGCCTTACCCTCATGAAACCGATGGTGCCACATGGTTGTTCTGATTGGCGATGGTTCCTTGCCAATCAAAAACCGTTTTTTTGTTGGATGATCACATTCAAATGGCCAAGAGGTTCAATGGCGGCGCGGATGCGATCCCCGGCGACCACGCGCCCAACACCGGCGGGGGTGCCCGTAAACAACAGATCACCCGCCGCCAGTTTTACCAACCGGGAAAGCTCGGCAATCATCTCATTGACCGACCAGATCATCTGCGCCAGATCACCCGATTGTCGGGCAACGTCATTGACGGTCAGCGAGAGACGACCCTGCAACAATTCTCCTGTCTCAACGATCGGATGCAAGACCCCTATGGGAGCCGAATCGTCAAAATTTTTTGCCATATCCCACGGCCAATGCCTCTCTTTCAGTACCGTCTGCAGATCGCGCCGCGTCATATCCAGGCCGATGGCATAACCGAAAACATGTCGGACAGCCTCCTCTGGGGCAATATTCTGTCCCCCCTCTCCCAGGGCCACCACCAGTTCCACTTCATGTTGCAGATCCCTCGTTGCAGAGGGATGGCGGATCGCCACAGAGTCCCCCGACCGGTGCTGCGCAACCACGGCATCAGGCGATTTTTGAAAGAAAAACGGCATGGCACGTTCGGCGACCACCCCCATTTCCCTGGCATGTTCCTCATAATTGCGTCCAATACAAAAGATACGTCGTATCGGAAACAGTGCCTCCCTGGAAGCAACAGTCAGACAACATGGTGGATGCGGAGGATGTACGTAAGCCATATCTAGTTTTGCCTTTGTGGCGTATCCACCAGGGGATCTGTCTACGAAAAATATTGAATAATAACGATTTTTTTAATGATCATACCTGAGATCGCCTGGGCATCAGTCTGAGCCATTTCATATCGGCATTGCGCCCTTCGCTACAGGCCAGCCAGTGGTCCGTGTCGTTGAGTTCATCCATCTCGCGGTACCGGTAGGGGTCGCGTGGGCCAATCCTGATCACCTTCAGATCAAAAACGACAGCGGCGTGTTCTTGAAACAGCCGGTATTTTTCCTGCGCTTCGGGAGAGGAATCATGGATTTCGATAAACAGAATGGCCTCCTTCAGCAAAGCCAGATTGGCCGGGGTAAAAATTTCAAATTCAAACCCTTCAATGTCGCAGAGTATGACAATTTGCTTGTTTTTCCTGTTCATGGCCAGAATTTCATGCGCAAAACCCACATCGCACGCACCCCTGATGGTCAATCTGTCTTCAACGCCCGCCTGTTTCGCATTTTCAAGGGTGATTCTCCGACCATTCTCCGTGAGTTCATAGGCAATGCAGTGGTTGGTCAACGAGGCGATCAGGCTGCCAATCGCATAATAGCCGTCGGCTGCGCCAATATCGATAAAGATATTGTCGGTTTCGGCCAATACCGAGCAGAGATCCTGGAGCAGTTCGGCTTCATAAAATCCGAGCAGTTTGCCTGCCTTGTCACAACCCCAGGAGGAGGATTCGAGAATTTTCATGCCGGCAAACGGGCCGTGTTTGACCAGGCCGTTGCAGACCCGATAGACGTGAGAATTGACATAAAACCGTCTGGTCAATACACAGTTGGCGATGATCTGACGATCATCGATGGTTTTGTCCATCATACGGAACAAGGTATTCCATGGGTTTTTTTCGGGCGGCTGACCGGATTGTTGCCGATCCTGAAAATGGGCATACAATGCCGCATGACAGTTGCAGAGGAGCTGCTTTCCCTGGAGATGATAGGCGTTGGATAACAAAAAATGGGCTTCAACATGGTCCGGTTGAAAGGATAAAGCGGTGTGGAGACACCCAATGGCCTCCCCATGCTGACCCTTCTGTACTAAAATTTCGCCCATACGGATGTTCGCCTCTACCCCGTTCGGCTGTATGGAAAGGGCGTGCTGAAGGTGGACAACCGCTTCATTCAGCAGCCCCTGCGCCTGATATGAACTCCCCAGGCTGGTCAACAATCCGGGATCGTTGGGTCGAATGCGCAAGGCCCTGGAGAGGAGTTCAACGGCCTGGGCACAGTCCTGGTTGTGCGTCAGAAACGTGGCATAGAGATGCAGGAGATCGACATGATCCGGGTGACTGGTCAAACAGTCGTTGAAGGTGTTCCTGGCCTCTTCTATCCGGCCTTGCCGATACTGTTCGACGGCCTGGTTGAGGTGTTCCGGGAGAGGGCGTTGATCCGTCATGCTGGTCACCTGAAAGGTATTGTGTGTTGGCTGTCGGGAATCGATTCTTGTGGGCAAAAATGATCCAGTCTGTTTGGGGCAATCATTCTCCAAAATGACCTGTTTGAAAAAACTGATGTATCATTTGGCTGGCCCGTTCGGAAAAGACCAGTCCCATATGGACGAGGGGCAGGGTGCGGTGCTCTTTGGCCCCTTCCAGGTGGGTTTCCGAGACGGCGACCGTGCC
>CAIWLA010000165.1 GCA_903913345.1 uncultured Magnetococcales bacterium
CCTGCGGGTCGAACTTGAGGAACTGCGCACCCTGGATTTTGACCTGGAGATGACTGGCTTTGACCTGTCCGAGATTGACCGCCTCCTGGATGGGGAAACTGGTGGTGGCGAAGGCGGCAGTGGGGATGGGTCTGGGGACGACGAAAACATTCCATCCCCTCCTCCGAACCCGGTCACCCGCCCCGGCGATCTCTGGGTGCTGGGCGAACACCGCCTCCTCTGCGGTAGCAGTACCGTAGCCGACGATGTCATCCGGCTGATGAATGGCGAGCGAGCCATCCTGTTTGCGACCGATCCGCCTTATCTTGTTGATTATGATGGTACTAATCATCCTCCGAACA
Source organism: uncultured Magnetococcales bacterium (assembly GCA_903913345.1). Lineage (GTDB taxonomy): Bacteria > Pseudomonadota > Magnetococcia > Magnetococcales > Magnetaquicoccaceae > Magnetaquicoccus. The sequence goes on from CAIWLA010000165.1 coordinate 342, forward strand.
AGACCGCCAAGGAGCGGGCCGCTAAGGCGAAGGCCGCTGCGGAAGGAAAAGAGAAGAAGGGGTGGACTGACGGCAACAAGGACTGGTCCAACACATACGGTGTGACCTGGGATGACTCCAGCCAGGGTCCAGAACTCTACGAGGGGTTCATCCGGGCTGCCATGGACCATGCCATCACGGACCATGCCGCTTGGTATTGCTGGCATGCGTCGAGAAGGCAGGCCATGTTGGAGAGTGTTTGGGAACGAGCGGGTGCCTTTGTCCACCAGCAGATCATCTGGAACAAGCCGTCGCCAGTTTTGACCAGGACGCATTACCTCTGGAAGCATGAGCCGTGTTTCTACGGGTGGATCCGAGGCAACAGGCCAGAGAAATTGGAGGGGGCCGACCCTGCATACACGGTTTGGGACATCAAGGGACTGACTGGAGACGAGCGTCCGGAGCATCCAACGCCGAAGCCTTTGGAGTGTTTTGGCATCCCCATGCGCCAGCACGTCCCCCTCGGTGGTTTGTGCTATGAGCCGTTCTCCGGAAGTGGCAGTCAGATCATGGCCGGGGAAGCCAACCATCGCCGGGTGTATGCGATGGAAATTTCGCCGACCTACTGCGACGTGGCGGTGAAGCGGTTCCTCCAGGCCACCGGAAAGATTGTCTTCCTGGAGGGATCCGGTGGCAAAACGTTTGCGGATGCGGCCGCCGAGCGTGGCGTCCCTTTGGAATAGAAGGCAAGCAGGGAATCGGAGCAGTCTGGTTCCCTGCCTCAATTTCACAAGACACAAACAATAGTTTTTAGTAAGCGAGGTGAACCATGCTTATCAGCCAATCAGAGTGGGCACGGCAACAAGGTTTCACCCGTCAGTATGTCAGCAAGTTGGTTGCCAGGGGGTTGGTCCGGTTGGTAGACGGCAAGGTGGACACGGTCCAGGCCGAGGTGGCTTTGGAGGCAATACGGGAACCGGCTCGTGAACCGCAACGCAAGGTCATCACCGCGCCGACACCTGCGCCGGTGGCTGTTTCTCCACCCCAACCAACGCCCGCACCAATGCCACCCCCGCCACAACCGGCCAGACCTGTGCTCTCGTTGGATCTGCCCGGTGGTCCCGCAGGGGATCTGCCCACCCTGTTGTTGAAGGCTCGCATCAAGAGCGAGATCAAGCGGGCAAGTTTGTTGGAGATTCGGGAGAAAGTGGAAACCGGCAAACTGGTGGATGCAGACGAGATGCATGCGGCGGCCTTCAACCGGGGACGTGCCGTCCGGGCGGCCTGGGAAGCTTGGCCAAACCGGGTGTCTGGTCCTCTGGCGGCGGAATTGGGGGTGGAGATGCGCACCATGCGTCTCACCCTGGAGCGGTTTGTCCGAGAACATTTGCTGGAATTAACCGGCATGGAGAGGGAACATGATGAGTGACACGGCTGCACGTTATGACCAAGCCTATTTCCAGGGACTGCGACCGGACCCCCTGTTGCTGGTCTCCCAGTGGGCCGATCGGCATCGGGTGCTTTCTTCAGTTGCATCCAGCGAGCCGGGACTTTGGCGCACAGCCAGAACGCCATACCTGCGGGAGGTGATGGACTGTCTGTCCCCATCCTCGCCGGTGGAACGGGTGGTATTCATGTCCGGGTCGCAACTGGGCAAAACAGAGTCTGGCCTGAACTGGCTGGGCTACATCATCCATCAGTCGCCAGGACCCATTC
>CAIWLA010000166.1 GCA_903913345.1 uncultured Magnetococcales bacterium
AAACACACGGGACAATCTGTTGGGTTCTCGGATCAAAAGTCATCAGCACGATCCTGGAAGTTATCCGCGACCAAAACGTGACCAACTCCTGGTCACGGAGGTCGTTTCTGGTCACGTTAGGTCACGTTTGCAACGGGGACAGTGGCGTAAGTGTTTGATATGTTGTTTCTATTCTTCTGCCATAGTTGAATGGCATTCAAGAGGTCGGCGGTTCGATCCCGCCTGGCTCCACCAACAAAATCAAACACTTACGGCCACCTTATCGGTGGCCGTTTTTGTTTCAGCAATCAGGTAGCAATCCTTGGGGGGAAAGTCGGGGTTTGGTGTTCCGCCCCATCCCGGTGACATTTTGTCGGGGACGGCAGGATGGTTCGTCGCGAGTCCGAGGCCGTTCATACATATTTTTGGAGTGTATGCCGAGAGTCGCGCCCGTGCTGGTCGAGATGATGGGCAGTTGAGGGGCTGAGACTTTGCTCTGTGCCTTGGCTGTGCCCATCCCCGCCGTCGGACTGCGGATTATGGGGTTATGTGCATGAGGCATGGATCGGGTAAAAAAACTGGGGGCCAGTAAAAACTATCCTCGGGGTTGAGATTCCGCTTGTGGTGCTACAAACGGTTATGGTAGCCTTCACTGAGATGTGTTCTGGGGGTGCCAGAGGGGTGTGCGTGGTTTGTCTGAGTTGGCGAAGAATGACAGGTGTCATGTTTGTCGGTTTGGACGGATCGAAAAATGGATCACTGTCCACCTGATTTCCTGTGTGGCGTTGATAGACTCTGATGAATTGTTCTCATTGGCTCAAAGAGATCACGGTCAGGTTTGTTTTCCATTAAATCCAAGAGGGTCGTGATGCACAAAACCATTCAACTGGAGCTTCTGAAGCTTGATCTGGGCAACTATCGCACAGGCTCCGGGAGTACCGGGCAGCGTGACGCCATCCGCAAGATGCTGGACGACCAGAAGGAGAAATTGTTCCGCCTGGCGAGCGATATTCAGGAGAATGGTCTCAATCCGACCGAAGCCTTCCTGGTCACCCCTGACCCAGACGAGAAAGGACACTTCATCGTCAAGGATGGCAACCGCCGCCTGACAGCCTTGTTACTCATGAAGGGACCGGAGCATGCGGCATCCTCTCCTCATAAGAGGCAATTCGAGGAGTTGGCGGTCGCCTTCAAAGACCATTCCATCCTGCGGGATGGAGTGACCTGTTATATCTCGTCGGATCCAAAAGAGATCAATACCTGGATGTGGAGACGGCATGGCGGGGAGCAGAACGGCATCGGTCTGGTGACCTGGAATTCGGCACAGAAAGGTCTTTATGAGGTAGACCAATCTATCAGGACGAGGTTATTCGCGCTGGTGCTGCGCTACCTTCAAGGCAAAGGACAACTCACCCAGGAGATGGAAGACTATCTCCTCAACAATGCCAGCACTGTGGACCGCCTGTTTGAGACAAAAGGCTTTCGCGAGACATTGGGGATTATCATCGACAGCGGTGCCGTCTCGTTTCAAAACGGAGACGAAGAAGCAGGTGCCAAGCTGTTGGGTGAGATTGTCCGGGAGATGAGCAATATCACCGTGGCGCATCTCATGACCGTGGAACAACGCAATGCTTTTGCCGAACAGTTCCTCTTGCTGAGTGTGGCAAGATC
>CAIWLA010000167.1 GCA_903913345.1 uncultured Magnetococcales bacterium
AGTGGCCAATCCGGTCGGTGGCAGGTCGCGCTGGGCACCGTGTTGGCAACCGTCCTGCTGGTCGCCGTGCTGGCCACGGACACCCTCGTTCACCTCTCCTGGCATAAAGTATTTCATCAGAATGTCTCTGATTTGACCCAAAAACTCAGCAACAGAATAACATCTGAAATTGCATCTGAAATAAATTTACTGCTGGGGAGTGCCAGTTCAAAACTCACGTTGCTTCATACGCTTTTGACGACCGGTGTGGTGGATTTGGCCGATACGCGGGCCAAAGAGCTGCTTTTCTTGTCCACGCTGCAATCCACACCGACCTTTTCCTGGGTGACTTTGGGTTTTCCCGATGGCCATTTTTTTGGCGCGCAACGCCAGGGGAGCGGCCAGTTTCGTTCGGTCGAACGGATCTGGAACCCGGAGATCAAAATGGCCAAGGGGACGGACCGGTTTTTTCAACAGGAGGGTGATACCCTGACGTTTACCCATACCACGGTTAACGATATACGCTATTTCGCGCCAGAACGGGCCTGGTATCGGGATGCGGTTGCGGTGGGCGGACGGGTCTGGACGGATGTCTATATCTATGCATCCAGCCAGAAACCGGGCATTGATGTGGCCGTGCCATTGGAGAGAAAGGGTCAACTCATCGGGGTGGTTGCCATTGGCATTGAACTGGATCAGATTTCCAGATATTTGGGCAAGATGGAGGTGGGCAAATCCGGCGTCAGTTTTATCGTCAACCGACGGGCGGAATTGATCGCCTATCCCGACACCTCGGAGGTGGTTGTCACCGATAATGTGGGCGAAAAGTTCAAGTTGGGTCTCTTGTCCAACGCCCGCGCGCCGCTGTTGCGGGTGGCTGCCAGGGCGACGGAAGGGTTGGATTTTAAACGTATACAGACCATGACCAACCAGATCGAAAAGGCGGATGGTGCCGACTATCTGGTGACTTTGGCCCCCTCCATTCATGACGATTGGCTTATCGGTACGGTCGTTCCCACGAAAGAGTTTGTCTCGGAAGTGGATGCCACCCAGGATCGGCTGTTGCTGGGGATGGTGGCGGTGGTTTTGTTGTTGAGCGTGCTGGTCCTGGCCTGGATTCGGGCCTTTCTGGTACGACCCCTGACGGCCACGACCGCCCTGATTACCCGGATCGGTCAGGGGGGTGAGTGGCAGGAGGAGGGGATGGTTCACCCCTCTCCCATTGTTGAGATCGATCAACTGGTCCTGGCCATGCAACGCATGGGGCGGGATCTGTTGACCATGCGCAGCCAGGCCCACGAGCAGGCGGAGACCCGACTGAACCAGGAGCGCAGTTTTTCCCAGCTCAACCGGGCCATGCGGGAGGTGGACAATATTTCCTCCTTGTGTCGGGTGGGGCTGGATTTTTTGATTGGTGCCCTGGATGCCCAGGTGGGTTCCATCTATCTGATCGAAGAGGACGGTCGGTTGCATTTGCATGCCAGTCATGCCCTGCCCCGTGACCATTTGCCGGAACAGTTGGAGGATCTGCAAAACGAATGGTTGGGTTCGGTCATTCTGGAAAGGAAGATGAAAATATTGTCCGATCTGCCGTCTGGATCGTTTGTCGTGCATACGGGGGTGTCGGACATTGTACCGACCATGATTCTGGCCTTGCCGCTCTTGCAGAATGAGCAGCCCCACGGGGTGCTGATCCTGGGCAGTGTCCACCCCCTTGCCGAGGCCAAACTGGCGTTTGCCCAGCGCGTTGCGGCGGCCATCACGGTGGCCATTTCCGGGATTCGCTCCCTGATGCGTAACCGTGCCCTGTTGAACCAGACCATGCAGCAGAAGGAGGCGTTGGCCCTCAGTCAGCAGGAACTCAATGCCACCATTGATCAACTCAAGCAGACCAGCGACTACAAGTCCCAATTTTTGGCCAATATGAGCCATGAAATCCGCACCCCCATCAATGCCGTCATCGGGATGAGCTATCTGGCCTTGCGGACGCGGTTGACCGACACGCAGCACGATTATCTGAGCAAGATTCAATCCTCGGCCCACGCCCTCCTGGGGCTTATCAACGACATCCTCGATTTTTCCAAGATTGAGGCGGGCGAGATGAGCATGGAGTCGGTGGCCTTCGACCTGGACGAGGTGATGGACAATCTGGCCAACATGGTCTGCGTCAAGGCCGAGGAGAAGGGGTTGCATCTCCTCTTTTCCCGTCCGCAGGAGGTGCCCAACCGGCTGGTGGGCGATCCACTGCGTCTGGGGCAGATCCTGATCAATTTGACCAATAATGCGGTGAAATTTACCGATCACGGAGATGTCATTGTGGGTGTCGAACGGATCCAGGCGCAGGGAGACAAAATCCATCTGCGCTTCAGCATTGAGGATTCGGGCATCGGACTGACCCCGGAGCAGGTGGGCAAGTTGTTCAACCCCTTTTCGCAGGCGGATGCCTCCACCACGCGCAAGTATGGCGGTACCGGTTTGGGTCTCTCCATTTGCAAACGCCTGGTGGAAATAATGGATGGCACCATCGGGGTGACCAGTGAAAAGGGGCAGGGGAGTCGGTTCCATTTTACGGCCTGGTTGGGTTTGCAACCGTCGTCCGGGGAGGAGTCGCTCCAGTTGGATGCCGATTTGCGGAACATGAAGGTGTTGGTGGTGGACGATCATGCCCGTTCCCGGCAGATTTTTGGTGAGATGGTGAACGGCTTTTCCGGTCGATCCCAAGCCGTGGATTCGGGTCAGGCCGCCCTGGAGGCGATGGCAAAGAACCGCGCCGATCCCTCGATTGAACCCTGCCAACTGGCCATCATCAGCTGGAAAATGGCGGGCATGAGTGGACTGGAGGTGGCCCGGCGCATCAAGGAGAACCCGGATCTGGCCGACCCGCCTCGCATCATCCTGGTGACCCCCTACAATCGCCAGGAGGTCATTCCCCAGGCAGAACGGCATTGGGTCGATGGGTTCCTGCCCAAACCGATCAATCCCTCGCAGCTCCTGGTGGCCATCCTGATCGCTTTTGGCAAGAAGAGGGTGGAGGGGAGAAAAAATCGAAAAAAAGATCCGATCCAGAACACGGAAGCCGCGCAAAATATTCTGGGGGCCAAGGTGCTCCTGGCGGATGACAACGCCATCAACCAGCAGGTGGCCTCGGCCCTCCTGGAAGGGCATGGCCTGGTGGTGACCGTGGTTGGCAACGGACGGGAAGCGGTGGCGGCGTTTGCCAGAGAGGCTTTTGATATTGTGTTGATGGATATTCAGATGCCGGAAATGGACGGTTTTCAGGCGACCCGGATGATTCGGAACCATCCCTCCGGTGGTACAGTTCCGATCATTGCCCTGACGGCCCATGCCATGGTGGGCGATCGGGAAAAGTCCCTGAAGGGCGGCATGAACGATCACATGACCAAGCCCATCGATCCCGACAATCTGTTTCGGACCCTGGTCCGGTGGATTGCCCCCAGGGAGAGGGGGGTGGTCGAGGCCAAGTTTGAGGCCAAGGCCGAGGACCGGGTGACCGTGGTGCAAACCGAGGGTGATCTGCCCGCAGAGTTGCCCGGCATTGACCTGGATACCGCCTTGAGACAGGTGGTGGGCAACCGCGCCTTGCTCAGTCGGTTGCTCCAGTCGTTTTACCGGGACTACCAGGATTGTGTCTCCACCCTTCGCACGGAGCTGGCTCAGGGCAAACAGGGGGAGGCGTTGCGCCTGATGCACACCCTCAAGGGGATTGCCGGTTCGTTGGGTGCCCAGGAACTGCACCGCATTGCCCGCGACCTGGAGCAGGCACTCAAGGCGGGAGCGGGCGAGGGGCAAGGTGCGCTGGTGGACCGGTTTGAGCAAGCAATAACCCATGTTTTTCGTGGCATTGCCACGATTCAGGAGGCCGTCCGTCCCACGAACGCGCCGGTTGTTCAGACCTCTTCCGTGCCGGTGGACCGTGGGGTGTTGACCCAGCTGTTGCAGGAATTGTTGCAATTGTTGTATGCTGGCCACTCTTCGGCGGAGGAAAAATGGACGGTGGTTGTGGGCCATCTCGACCATTCGGTGCCGGAGGATCTCCGCCAGCGCATACAGCAACGGATCGAGGATTATGATTTTGCCGAGGCCCGGGGTCTGCTCGTCGAACTGGCCCGTCTATTGGAGATACCCCTGCAGGAGAGTCGGTAATGGATCGTCGGGGCAGAGTGCTGATTGTCGATGATGAACGGTTCAATATTACGGTGCTGGTCAATTTATTGTCTCCCCATTGCGACACCCTGATTGCCAAGAACGGTGAACAGGCGTTGCGGGCCGTCCACTCTGACCTGCCCCCGGATCTCATTTTGCTGGATATCATGATGCCCGGCATGGATGGCTATGAGGTGTGCCGTCAACTGAAGGCCGATGAGACGACCCGTGCCATTCCGGTCATTTTTATCACCGCCATGCAGGGGGTGGCGGATGAGGTCAAGGGGTTTGATCTGGGGGCGGTGGATTATATTGCCAAGCCCTTTTCACCCCCCGTGGTGCAGGCACGGGTGCGGACGCACCTGGAAAACGTCCTGTCCCGCAAAAAAATTCAAACCTTGAACGCTGATCTGACACAGGCCTTGATCGAGCAAAAACGGGCCTACGAGGAGTTGCACCGGACCCGGATCGAGTTGGCCGAGACCCAGGCCATCGCCATGATAACCAAGGTATTTGAAAAATTTGTCCCCAAACAGTTTCTGGAACGGATCGCCAAGGAGGGGTTGGAACACATCAAACCGGGCACCGTCGAGTTGAGCACCATAACGGTCATGTTCAGCGATATTCGTTCCTTTACCAAACTCTCCGAACGGATGTCTCCCAATGATATTTTTTCCCTGTTGAACGGTTATATCGGACGGATGCAGACCGCCATTGAGCGGCATGATGGTTTTATCGACAAGTTTATCGGGGATGCCATCATGGCCCTGTTTGACGGTGCGGCTCCTGTTCAGGCGACCAATGCCGTGCGGGCGGCCGTTGGGATGCAGAGCCGTCTGTTGACCTATAATGGGGAGCGTGCGCTCCTGCAGCGGGAGCCGATCATCATTGGCATCGGGCTGCATTCCGGTCCCGTGATGTTGGGTACGTTGGGCAATGAAAACCGCATGGATTCCACGGTGATCGGGGATGCGGCCAATCTGGCGGCCCGCCTGGAGGGGCTGACCAAATTTTATGATTGTCGCATTGTCATCTCGGACGATGTCTTCCGTGCGTTGGAACCGGGTCAATTTTTGTCCCGCCCCCTGGACCGGGTGGTCGTCAAAGGTCGGATGCAGTCCATCCTGGTGCATGAAATTTTTGACGCCGACCCCGAACCGAAGCGGGTGAGCAAACAGGCACTGCTGCCCCTCTATCGCTCCGGGTTGGAACTGTTTTATGGCCGACGCTGGCTGGAGAGCCGGGCGGCATTTCAGGCCTGTCTGCAACAGTATGCCCAGGATGTTGTATCGCAGATATATCTGGATCGGTGTGACTTTTTTCTGGCCCATCCGCCGCCGGACGATTGGGATGGCACCTTTGAGATGCAGCATAAATAACTTGGTCTCACATTTGCTTTAACCTCTTCTGTATCCGTTACGCCAGCCCGCGTATCATTTAAGGAAATCTTATAAAACAGAATGTTAAGGAGATGCAGCATGAATCTTTTGGGGCAACAGCAACCGTCAGTCATTCAACAGGGTGGAGCAGGCTTTTTGGGCGTACCGCCGGGAGAAGGGGTGTACCATGCCGATGATTCTTTCGCCCTGGGGGAGGTGGTTGACTCTGGTCAGACGGCTGCGGCTGTCCTTCCGGGCAACACCCTGGCCTTGCTGGAATTGCGTCTGAACGGATTGATGCGCATGATTGCCACCCTGAATGCCAAGAATGAGGAGTTGCGCCTCATGATGGCGGACCGTGATGATTATATTGAACTGGTGG
>CAIWLA010000168.1 GCA_903913345.1 uncultured Magnetococcales bacterium
AGAATCGCACCGACCACCAGGACCATCCCCCCGAACAGGCCACCATACAGTTGCAGATCCCAATACCAACCCGCACGGATGCTCTTCGACAGGCGGCTGACCGCCACAAACAAGGGTTTGTTCAGGTGGAGGGAGGGGGGCTGAATCCGGTCCACGATGCCCACACGCTCCCCATTGGTGGAGTGGATCAGGCTGGTTCCCGACTCCACCGGTTTTCCGTCTGGTTGTGTGTTCTCCAGGGCGGCTTTGGGGAAAGGACATTCCGATCCGGGAGAGAGACTCTGCTCCGGCACGGTCAGGAACAGCTGTCCATCGCCATGGGCCATGGTCACCTGCATATCGGGGGCATACAAGACCGAATTCATGACCGTCTTGAAATAGGCCGGTTCGAGTGAGATGGTCACCACACCGGCAAACTGTCCATCCGGTCCGATGATGGCCCGTGACAGGTTCATGACCAGGACATTGAGCACCGACCGGAACGGCGGCGAGAGGTAGAGGGTCTCCCGGTCCGGGTCCATACGCGGTATTTGAAAATAGTCGCGGTAACTGAAATCCTTGTGCAGCAGTTCTTTGCGGTTGGAAAGTTGCACAATGCCCCGCGCATCGGTCACAGTCAGGGTACGAATACCTGGAAGGACGAGATAGGCCGCCCACTGTTTGGTGGCTTCCGGGCGATACCACAGGCCATTCCGCCAATTGGGCAGGTCGTCCACAATCTGCCGCAAGACCGTATCGGTGGCACGGAGCAACAATCCCGTATTTTCCGTGATGACCTGGGATTGCGCCTGCAGGCGGTCGTGTTCGAGAATGTCGGTCCCGACATGGTCCTGATAGAGTTCAAAGCCCACAATCCCGCCGGACAACAGGGTCATGATGCCCAGCAGCAACCATTGAATGATAAAGGGACGTTGGGCATAGTGTGTCATGAAGGCAACGCAGGGACTCAAAGGCAAGGATTGAAGGAGACCGGTTACTTCACAGCGGGCGATTTTGCACTGACCGAACCGCTGCGCATTCTACCCATCCCGCACCAGAAATGCCATGTATTTCTTTGTCTGGATGTTTCCTGTCACGGGGTTTCAACCAATAAATGAATGATATATAATGCAAAAAACAATCTCTCATCGGCAGGCAAAATGGCTTTGGCCCCTACTGAAGGGTGCCGTGGCGGCGGGCATGGTTTGGCTGTTGTGGCAGCAGGGGGCGTTGGATTTTCACCTGCTGTGGGAGGGGGGGATTCATCCTTCCCTTGTGGTGGTCGGGGTGTTGCTCAATCTGACCATGATTTCGCTGGGAGCGGTCCGTTGGCAGATTTTGCTGGGCAGCCAGGGGCTGCGGCTGCCCTTTGCCTGGGTGCATCGCATGATCTATATGACCATCTGTTTCAATCTGCTGGTGCCCGGCTCGATCGGCGGGGATGCCCTGCGCCTGGGTTATCTTCTGCGCAAATGCGCGCCCGACCGGAAAGGGGCGGCCATCCTGACCATTCTGGCGGATCGTTTGACCGGTTTGTATTCCCTGTTTGCCCTTGCCTTGCTGGCGGCCCTGTTCAACCTGCCCCGGATGCTTGACCTGTTGCCGACCCGTCTGCTCCTTTACTCCCTGGTTCTGGCCGTGGTGGGGGGACCGGTGGTGGCGGCTCTGCTGTTTTGGGGTGTCGAACGGCTGCCCGGCGTCCGCCAGCGGTTGGATCGCCCCGCCACGGCGGAGGATCCACCGCGTCGCTGGTTGGAGTCCGCCCTGGACCAGACGGCCCAGGCGGCGCGGTTGTTTCGGCGGGCCAAGGGATCTCTGGTGGCCGCCGTGCTGATCTCGGTCCTGGCCCAGACGGCGGAAATTGTCGCCCTGCTGTGGATTGCCGAAGGGTTGGGGTTGCTGACGACGACCGCCGACCATTTTTTCCTGGCGGCCCCGGTTGCCTGGATTGCCAATCTGCTGCCCATCTCGCCCGGTGGGCTGGGGGTGGGGGAGGCGGCCTTTGCCCAGGTCTGCCAGTGGTTGCAGCCGACCGCCGCCCTGGCCGCCCTGGGCACCCCTTTCCTTGTCAACCGTTTTTTGCAGATCGCGGCCAGCCTGCCTGGGTTGTGGGTCTATCTGACCTATCGCCATGGGGAGCCTTCCGATTGAGGGGGTGTAAGCACCACCCAAAATCCAGTGGTATTGTGTCGTCAAATTCGCTACAGTGCGGGTGTTGATTGACCGGGTTCATTCAACAGGAGGTCACCATGAGCACAGCAACCATTGCCATACCGTTTGACACTTTGGCTGAAGATTCCCGTTTTCGGGAGTTGGCCACCAAGGGGGATGTTGAACTCGTCAAGCGGGACATTGAACTCGTGAGGCGGGATGTTGAGCGTGTCAGGGGGGAC
>CAIWLA010000169.1 GCA_903913345.1 uncultured Magnetococcales bacterium
CTCACGCAAAAAAATGGATGGCCAGTAGTACAACAGAGAGGGCATCACCGTCCAGGGTTGCTCCAACGCGGGAGAATGAATCGGCCCAGCAACCCCATCACGCGCCAGGCCCCGCCCCCGTGGCGCACCTTTCCGGCGGTTTTTCCGCATGAAACCAACGGACAGCACGACGAAAGGGGCAAACCAACGGGCAAAATCTGCGGAAAAAATGGCCATGCCCACAAAAAATGCTCAAGTCCCACCTCTTGTATCCGATAAATTGATCAAGTGGTTTTTTGGCTCTGGCGGATGCGACCAAAAAAAAGGGGGACACCCCCAAAAAAACGGTCAAGTCAGACGAAGAACGACCGATAAAAAGATTAAGGTTGGTTTTTTGTCAATTTTGTTGGCTCCTGAAATAATAGACAGAACAGTGAAAAAAACAGTCAAGTCGGATGGATTTGGTCCGATAAGAAGAATAAGGGGATTTTTGATGTGTGATTTTAAAAGGGGTTAAAAAGTTCTGCCGTTTCGTTCTCTGATCATCTCTTCGTGAAGGGAACGGGGGCAGGAAGTTCAGCAGGATGTTTGTTTGTATTGTGGCGTTTCGGTTGGCATTCAGATGAGCGGTGGCCCCAATGGGTCGTCCAATGAACCGCCCGCCGATAATCAAAAAATAACGGATCCCACAGAAACCGGGTCTACAACACCATCGATAAAGGGGTTTTAAAATGGCTTTGAGCATCAACACCAACATGTCCTCCCTGCTGGCTATTCAGTCCATGAACCGCAATAGCAGTGAGTTGTCGAAAACCTTTCAGCGTCTGACCACCGGTTCGCGCCTCAATTCGGCTGGGGATGATCCCGCAGGTCTCGCAATTTCCACCCGTCTGACCGCCAAGATTCGGGGATCCAACGTGGCGATGCGCAACGTCCAGGATGCGGTCTCGGTGACACAGGTGGCCGACTCGGCCTTGCAGTCCACCCAGGATTCCTTGCAGAAGATGCGTGACCTGTATGTGTCGGCGGCGGGTCCGGGTGTCTCATCGACCGACCGTCAAGGCATACAGACGGAAGTGCAAGGGTTGATCTCGGAGATGCAACGGCTGGCCCTGGGTACCACCTTCAACGGTCGGACCCTGTTGACGGGATCGTACAATGCGAAATTCATGCTCACGGCGGGGACATCGGGCATGACCTCCTTTGACAACTTGCGCTTCACGATCAGCGCGGTGTCGGTGCAGGCACTCAGCATGAGCATCGGTGCGGGACTGGGTTCCATCGGGGCCGGAGTCGCCAGCCAGGTGCAGGCCGCCTCCTATGCCTGGTCCAACGTGAAGCAGATTGACAAGGCATTGAACTCTGTCTCCAGTATTCGCGCCCGGTTGGGTGCCGTGCAAAACCGTCTCAGTTCTGTCCTGACCGGTTTGAACTCCCTGGTTGCTGCGACGACCGAGGCCAATTCGCGCATCACCGATGCCGACATCTCCAGCGAAGTGGCCAGCATGACCAGCCAGCAGATCAAGCAGCAGGTGGGTGCCGCCATTCTGGCCCAGGCCAATCAAGGGCCGGCTGCCATTCTGACGTTGCTGAAATAGCGACTCCCTGCGCAGCAACGTTTCCGGGGGGAGAGGGATCTTCTGGATCCTCTCCCCCCGGCAGCCCATCCTCCGAGGTTTGCGTGCCGATTGCCGCCTATCGTCGTTTTTGCCAAGCCCGTCGGACAGAGGGACGGTGGCGCGAGATGCGGTCAACGGGCCAGTCCCAGGATGGCCGCATCGCCCTCAACGGCAGGACGCTTCTTAATTTTTCATCCAATAACTACATGGGTTTGGCTGGTCATCCCGCCTTGGTTCAACGCTCTGTCGAGTGGACCGAGCGGTGGGGAGTGGGTGCCACCGCCTCCCGTCTGGTCTGTGGCAATCTGGCCTTGTTTGAACCGATCGAGGAGAGGTTAGTCCAGGGCAAGGGCAGTGAGGCGGCGTTGGTGTTCAACTCAGGATTTCAGACCAACAGTGCTGTGCTGGCCGCCTTGCTGGATCGGACGGTATTGGGGGCCGATCCATTGGTCTTCTCCGATCGCCTGAACCATGCCAGTCTCCATCACGGTTTCCGGGCCGCCGGGGTGCGACAGATTCGCTATCGTCACAATGATTTAAATCATCTGGAACAATTGCTGAAACGGTATGCAACCCATCCCGGTTCCCGTTTTATTGTCTCTGAAACGGTATTCAGCATGGATGGCGATTGTGCCGATGTGGCGGGCCTGATTGCCCTCAAGGCGCGTTATGGGGCCTTTCTTTATCTGGACGAGGCCCATGCCACCGGGGTATTGGGTCCAGATGGGTTTGGCCTGGCTGCGGCCCATCCCGATCAGGTGGATCTGGTCATGGGAACCTTCAGCAAAGGTCTGGGGGGGTTTGGGGCCTACGTGGCCTGCTCCCAGGTGCTCAAGGCCTATCTGGTCAACCAGTGTGCCGGTTTTATCTATACGACGGCCTTGCCGCCAGCGGTGTTGGGGGCCATGGAGGCCGCCCTGGAACTGCTCCCCACCCTGGGAGAGGCCAGAGAGCGGTTGCAGAAAAACAGTGCCATGGTCCGTCGGACCTGGCAGGCGGCCGGATTGGATACCGGCCTCTCCACCACCCAGATTATTCCCCTCCTGTTGAAAACCGATGCAGAGGCCATGGAGATGAGTCACCGACTGGAAGAGGCGGGTATTCTGGCCGTGGCCATCCGTCCCCCCACCGTGCCACCGGACCAGAGTCGGATCCGTTTTTCGGTGACCGCCCTGCATGATGAGGCCGATTTGCGTCATCTGGTGGAGACGGTGATACGGCTTTGCCAAACAGGGTTCCGTGATGACGAACAGTATGACTAATCCCCACTTTCCGCTGCCTGACGCAATGCAAGAAAAGCCTCTTTCAGAGTACTACTGACAGCGGAATCCGGTTCGGCCAACAACAAGGACTGATAATTTTTCAGATAAAATTCGCGTGTCCTATGGAAAAAATGCAGGAAATGGCGTAAAAAACCGATACAGTCAAGGATAGCAATCTCAATCCCTCCCATCTCTTCATAGAACTTTGACGCGTATTCTGTCACCGTCCTGTCGATATGGTCTGTTGTTATGAATATATAATTATTAATGGAAGCACCGCTGCGTATTATCTTGGTAATGGCTGCATCGATATCCTCAATGGTGACATGCTTCATCTTCATCTCATATGCAGTCACAACTGAATCATCACCTCGAAGACAGATCTCAACATCACCAACAGAATGGGTTTGCAGATCAGCCGCATTGTGAGATAAAATTGGCCGAGAAAACTCACCCAGAATTTCCCCTGAAACTTGGTAAGCTGCGGCAACAATCAGAACCGGAAGGCGACTGGCCCCTTTGCAGGCAAGATGTTGGCTTATCAGGGTGACTATCTGTTCGGATGACAAGGGAAGGGCATCTTCTGTCCGTTCCAGTGAGTTAACAAGTGACTGCATACGCGCCATTTTTTCGTCTCGCATGACAAGCAAAACCCGCACAGTTTCTACAAACAGATTTTCCGCATCCATGCGTTCAGAAGCCACATCGTCCAGCAGTTTCAATGTTTTGACATAGAGTTCGCGTGGGCGACCGACAAGGCCAACATCTGGCATCAATGGCCGGTTTATGTTGCGCAAAGTCGGAGTCAGAAAAGCGGTGGTTGGATTGCACGGCAAATGATGCTTTGTAATAAAGGCGGTGAGATAACGTTCATCCAGAGTACGCCCTGAAAAACTGTCCGCCGTTCCAATCTCTGTATATGGTTTGCGTGGATCAATCAATGGGTTTTCCATCTTCCCCAGCAGACATGACATCAACAAACGCACACATGCCCTGTTCGACAGGTTTCGACACACATAATCGACCATATCTCTCATCGTTTCATCAGCAATGACACTATCGGAAATATTCTGCCACGCCTGATCGTAAACAGACTGCAGGAGATGATCTAATGAGTGATGTGACACCATTATTCAAACAGACCTTTTATGATTTTTGGAGTGTAATTTGTCCAGAGGACTTCTCGCCGTTTGTCTTTGGTCGAATGGATAGTCTTGTCGGCACCAAGCGTCTTGAACCATTTGGTGGACGGGAAGAGTTCATCCATAATAGGGTGTTCGTACCCAGACACCGCCACCTGACTCTGGCACTCATTGACCGCCTTGGCGAACGCTCGGTGCTGGCTCTCATCCATCTCGAATCCATACGCTTTCGAATCGCCACGTGTGGCGTGAAGATAAGGAGGATCGCAGTAAAAGAGAGTATTTTTGCTATCATAGAGATGAATGATATCAATGGCGGGACGGTTCTCAATCTGAACGCGAAGAAGACGCTGTGCTATATCGTCCAACGCTTCAACGCCACCAAGCCACCGCGATACCACGCCAGACATTCCGGCGCGGCTGGTCTCTTTACAATTGGCCCAACGACCAAGCGATGCCGTTTGTGCGAGACCGGTGCGTGTCTGCCTCGCCTTGATATAGAAATGCCTGGCCCTCTCAACCTCGTTGACCTCACAAGTAGAGGCATTGATTGCGTTATAGTATTCCTCGCGGGAAAAAGGTGTCAAGGCGATGGATCTGATCAATTCCTCATGTTTGTCACGCAACACACGAAAAAAGTTGGTCACATCACCATCTATATCGTTATATGTTTCCACCGGTGACGGCGCACGATTGATCAACACCGCGCCAGAACCTGCAAAAGGTTCGCAATAGTGGTGACACTCTGGAAGCAAAGGAAGCAACCAATCCAGGTGAGAAAATTTTCCTCCATACCATCCGAAAACAATCCGCCGACGCCCGTTACGCGGCAGATATATCGCGTTCGGGTTTTTTTGCATCTCCTCCTTATCCAGATAAATGGAAGATAGCCCACGTTTTGCACTGTTGTTTTCTGGGTTTTTTTCCGCTACGCCAGCCATCGAAGATCCTTTTTTGGTCATGCTTAACTGGAATGGACAATGGCCACTGTAAACCTGAGTAGGCGTGTCGCATCAAGGCCAGTGTCAAGAATCCGGTCAACCATTCCTTTTTCAGTACCTTTTGGATACAGACAAC
>CAIWLA010000170.1 GCA_903913345.1 uncultured Magnetococcales bacterium
ATGACCAGATGAATGGCCGTTACCAGACTCAAATAATGACTGTCCAAATAGAACAGGTACCAGTCGGTGTAATAGGTGCATAGCAAACCGGTAATCCAGATCAATGGCATGATGACCGTACTGAGCATCAGATAGGCGATTCTCTGCAGGGGATTATGTTTGAATCGCCGGGTTTTCTTGAAAGGGTGATAGCGAATCTTTTTGCTGAAAATGTCCGTGGTATAGTAACGGATCACCGCCCCCAGTTTATTCGTCGTTAAACGATACTGCCGCCATTCCCCTGTGACCGCATGCCAAAAAATAGTAAAAATCCAAAGACATATCAGAGACCAGGAAAAAATCCCATGCCAATGGGCAGCCTCGGTATAACCCAGTACGGCATAAGCCTGGGCAATCTCGAAACCGGTGAAAAGCAACACCAGAATGAAAAGGGCCTGTGTCCAATGCCAAAACCGTTCAAAACGGGTAAAAAACAGCTCCTTGTAGCTTGCCACAGATTATCTCCTCCGCCAAAACACAATCAATCGTCCCAATCCATGCAGGAAAACACTGATCAAAACCAACCAGACCATGCTCCAGCCAATGCGATTAATGGGTGGGAATGTATCCCGTCCCGGCAGAAAAAAACCTGTCAATCTGTCGAGTCGTCCACCTGGACGATGACAGTCGTTGCAAACCAGGGCCTGTGACTTGGGTGCAACCATGTGCGTGATGGGAAAATGCATGGAGACATCCACAAAACCGTATTGGCCACTGAAGGTTGAGCTATCTGTCTCTTTCATTCCTGTGGTGATGGCACGGAGCCAATCGAACGATTTGAAGAAGGCATCCTTGTCAGCAGAATCATCTTGCTTCGAATGAAAAACGACCATTGTGTTGTTGACGGAGTCATAGGGCTGCCGACCATGCATCACCTTGAACGGCCAGATTCGCGATTGCTTGCTGTTGGGGTCACCGAAAATGGTATTGACCGCCACCGTGCCGTTGGGATTGATGGGAGTGCGCACATCCAGATAACTGATGGTACCATCAAACCAGAAGTATTCTGGTATCACGTTCTGCTCCCAGCGCATGGTGCCATGCTCGCTGGAATAGAGCGGATACCCGTTTTTGTCCTTCTCTTCTGGCACGGGACGTCCCTGTTCATCCTTCTTGCCCGCCGTGGACCAATCCCAATGGGTCATGGTCTTATTGCCCCCCCTTGCCAAAAAGGGAATATGGCAGGTCTGACAGGCAATCCGTAGCGCGTGGTCATTGAGTTTGGACAGGGACTTGTGTGGGCTTTCACTGTGGCAGGATTCACAGGAAGTGTGTGTCTCACTTGTGTGACCGGGTATGTTGATGCCAAAATGGTTGACCGCTTTCATGCGGTATCGGCTGCCGGAAAATTCGTGGCCACGGGCGTTGTGACAGGTGACGCACTGAAAATTGAGACCCTTGGCATCCATGTGGACATCCAAGTCACGGCTGGGCTGAAACAACGAGGAGTCCAGATCCCCATGCTTGGCACCATCATGGGAGCCACCGTAAAAGTGACATACCCCACAGTTTTTGCGACCGGGCAACCCCACACTGCGGGCAATAATGCCAAAATCCGGCTTGCGAATGATGCGCTCCCCGGATCGAAGTTCCGCATAACCGTAAGAATATTTTTTGTAGGTGCCGGTCTGCTCATGGCAGACCAGACAATCCACTCTCTCTTCTCCCACCTCAGTGACCGTTGGGTCTTTCCAGCCATAGCCGATATGGCAAACCGTGCAGGCTTTCCAGTTTGAAACTGGAGAGACACAAAAGGTGTTGAGTACTTTTCGCTTGCCAAGCATCACTTGAGGCGGTAAATCACCCTGACCGTTTTCTTTGGGTGCAAACTGCCAGTTCCAGTGGGTGGTCAACATCACCTGCTGCCCGGCCTCGGTGTGACAGGACAAACAGGCGCGGGTCACCTCCATGCCGGTGTCGAAGGGACCTTGCAACGCCAGCAACTTGCTGTGGTCCGTGGTTGCCAGATGCTTGATCACTGGCAGCCCAAGGCTCTCATGCGGAGCGACTGCCCCGAACGCCCCGAACGCCCACATCATGGCGGGCAGCAGAAAAAAAACGCGCAGCCGGGTCATGTCGGTCTAATAACAACGCCCGCCAGCTTCCCGCAGCAAATTTTCCACATCTTCGTGTTGATTCAGTACGGATAATTGCCGCGCTGTGGAACCTTTATTATTCAAATCGTTCACCCTGGCATTCCGTGCCAACAGCAGTTCCACTGCTTTTAAATGTCCCTTCTTGGAGGCCAACATCAGGGCTGACATGCCATCCTCATCCTTGGCGTTGACATCCGTCTTGTGGTCCAACAGGAGACCCACGATATCCGTCTGTCCGTGTTCGGCCGCCATCAGCAGGGCAGTGGAACCCAGGACCGCTTTGGTATCCACTGCGACATTTTTGGAGAGCAACAGCTTGGCAACATCCATCTGTCCGCCAGAAACGGCCCCCATCAGAGGCGTTTGGCCCTCCTTGTCCTGGGCTTCCGGGTTGGCCTTGTATTCCAGCAACAGGTTGACAACCGGGAGGTTGCCGCTTTTCGCCGCGTACATCAAAGAGGTGATCCCTTTGCCACTGGCCAGATCCACCTTGGCACCATGGTCCAACAAATTTTTGATAATTTTTAATTGCCGGTCGCCTTCTCCTGCATCCTTGGGAACCACCCGGGACGCTTTCAGCAGGGCCGTCCAACCTGAACTTGCCTGATAATTGACCTCTGCCCCTTTTTGGATCAGGAGATCCACTGTGTCCGGTTGCATCCAATCGGCGGCTATAATGACAGCACTGCATCCAGAACCCGTTTGGTGCGCATTGACGTTGGCCCCTTTTTTGATCAGAAAATCAATCAATTCCTTCTGTTCATCTTGAATGGCCCACATCAAAGGGGTCATGCCTGTTTTGCTGGGCTCGTCAACATTGCCGCCCTTCTCCAGGATGGCTTTGACAGCGTCCTTATTGCCATTGATGGCTTCACGCCACAAAGCACTGCTGGCATTGCCTTCTCCCCATGCTGGCGGGATGACGGGCAGCGAGGTGATGACAGCCGCAGCAAAC
>CAIWLA010000171.1 GCA_903913345.1 uncultured Magnetococcales bacterium
ATGTACCGAAATATTGAATGGGAGGAGCAGTGGGGTGTCTGCCGACGAGGCCCAGATCCTGGGCATGAAATTTGGACCGTGGAGGCCGTTTTTGGACACCCCAGGCTTGGCCTGAACAGAGAGTCGCTTGACATGGAATAAACATTCGGGTTTATATAGCCCTTATACCGTGTTGGAATGTGATGGAGAAGGAAGAATGTGACATGGATCGCTTCCCTACTGTCCGGTTGTGAAGGTTTCCCTGGGAGAATGTTTCATGCTGAAACGCATTTACGTTGACAATTTTCGCACACTGGTCAATTTCGAGCAACGTTTCGGAAGTTTTGTCCTGCTCATAGGGGAGAATGGTGCGGGCAAATCTACCACCTTCGACATCCTTCTTTGTTTGAAACAATGTCTTGTTTTTCAAGAATCGCTTGGGGAAGTGTTTCACATCGGCGATCTCACACAGTGGATGACAAGTCCTTTGCAGACCTTTGAACTGGATGTTGTCGGCAACGAGGGGGAATACCGCTACCGTCTGATCGTGGAACACGACCGGAAACAGCGACGGATCCGGGTCAAGGAGGAATCTCTCCACTTCAATGAAAGACCGCTTTTCACTTTTAAAGATGGAACAGTCAGGCTTTTTCGTGACGATTTTTCTGCTGGACCTGAATTTTCCATGGACTGGGGACGTTCCGGTTTGGCCATGGTCATGGAAGGACGGGATAATTTAAGGTTGTGCTGGTTTCGCCGATGGTTTTCCCGTCTGGAAATTGTTCGCCCCAACCCCATGGAGATGCGTCAGGTTTCGGAAAGGGAGAATGAAAGGCTGTTGCCTTCCCTGGCCAACCTGCCTGACTGGCTGCGTCATGCTGCAGTGGACAACGCCCGGCTTATTCAGAAATTGAACGATACCCTGCGAAAGGTTCTGCCGGGATTTGACCTGATTTCCTTTCAAAGCAATGGCGAAGCCCGTGTTCTTCATGTGGAATTCCGGATGATTGGCGGAAAATTGTCCCGGGTCGGGTTTCGGCAGTTATCGGACGGCCAGAGAGTGTTGATCGGTTTGCATGCCATATTGGCCGCAATCGGCGACCATGCACCCACCATCTGTTTGGACGAACCGGACAATTTCGTCGCCTTGAAGGAGATTCAACCGCTGCTTTTTCATCTCCACGAAATGACTGAAACGGGAACTTGCCAAGTGATTATGATTTCCCATCATCCCCGCATCCTCAACCACATGGAGGATGAGATCTGGCTCTTTCGGCGGGAGGGTGATCCACCTGCTCATACCAGATCTTTTCCTGTGACCGGGGACACGGAAGGCCTTTCCCTGGGCAATCTGGTGGAAGCCGGTTGGTTTACGGATTGACCAGCATGCGAGTGAATTTGAAACCCCTGCGCTTTACGGTTCTTTGTGAAGATCGCGCCCATCAGCGGTTACTCCGCCTTTACCTTAACGAACGAGGGGTGGAGAATGGAAGGATAACCTTTCTTGATTTGCCTGATGGCCGTGGCAGTGGGGAGCAACACGTTCGCGAAAAATTCCAGCATGCGGTACACACGCACCGAACCAGGGGCTGGGAAAATCGGGCACTCCTGGTCATGGTGGATGGTGACAAAACACCCGATCGCAAGGAACAACTGCTTTCGCGGCTTTCCGCACCCCGGACACCGGAGGAAAGAATCGTCATCCTGGTCCCACGTCGCAATTTGGAAACCTGGCTTGCCTTTTTTCGGGATGGCGGCACTG
Source organism: uncultured Magnetococcales bacterium (assembly GCA_903913345.1). Lineage (GTDB taxonomy): Bacteria > Pseudomonadota > Magnetococcia > Magnetococcales > Magnetaquicoccaceae > Magnetaquicoccus. The sequence continues at coordinate 1,742 of CAIWLA010000171.1, forward strand.
TGGATGAGGAGGAGACCGACTACACACACCATTCCTTCAGCAAAAACGACTTCAGAAAAGCGGTTCAGGACATGGTGATACAATGCCATCAGTCCGGTTTTTCCGTGCCCTCCTCATTTCTTGACGCCGTGCAAGAGTGGCAGAGGTTGGGGCAGTGAATCTGGAAATCGCGTAGGGTCGAGAACTCGTAATACCCCATCGCTTCGACAATACAAGGGCTTTTTGGTGCTTCCGCCCTTTTGTGCATCGCTTTGTCCGGGATTTGCCATCGGATTGCCCCCCTCCATCGACCGTTGCTTGCTTTTTTAACGACATGCCCGCAAAATGGCCCCTTTCGGTCTTCACCTCCCAGGCGATGCCCTTGGCCATGCGGCCAGCCATCCATCGGGTCCACGAGGCGTGACGTATGAGGCAAATACTCCTGGAGGCACGCAACGTGCGCAAATCGTTCCGATCCCTCAGCCAGGATCTGGAGGTGTTGCGCGGCGTCAACTTGACCCTCATCAAGGGCGAAATGGTTGCCCTGCTCGGCGTCTCCGGAACCGGAAAGAGCACATTGATCCAAATCCTCGGTGCCCTGGATCGCCCCTCCAGTGGCACTGTGGCCGTGGATGGGGTGGATCTTTTCTCCCTGTCGCAAACCCAATGCGCCGCCTTCCGCAACCAGCACGTCGGTTTTATCTACCAATCCCATCGCCTGTTGCCCGAATTTTCGGCCTTGGAAAATGTCCTGTTGCCCCTCCTGATTGGTCGCATTCCCCGGAAAGAGGCCCTGCCCAGGGCAGAGAGGGCACTGGAAGAGGTCGAATTGGCCCATCGCCTGACCCATCGGCCCGGACAACTCTCCGGCGGCGAACAACAGCGCGTGGCCATCGCCCGCGCCGTGGTCACCAATCCCGACCTGCTGCTGGCCGATGAACCCACCGGCAATCTGGATCGCAAAACCGCACAGGGCGTTTTCAATCTGTTGAGAAATATGAACCAAACCAGAGGATTGACCTGCCTGATGGTGACGCATAACCGGGAGTTGGCCGATGAACTGGATCGACGCATCCATCTGGTGGATGGCCAGTTGGCAGAAGATACATGAATGACCTTCTCTATCATATCCTGGTCTGGGCACCGGGGGTCCTCTTCGCCATCACCCTGCACGAATGGGCGCATGGCTTTGCCGCCTCCCGCTATGGCGATCCCACCCCCGCCCTCATGGGACGGCTGACCCTCAATCCCCTGCCGCACATCGATCCGGTCATGACCCTGCTGGTGCCCGGCCTGATGCTGGCCTCCTCGCTCCTCACCGTGGGCACCCCCTTCATCTTTGGCAGTGCCAAACCCGTGCCCATCAATCCGAACCAGTTCCGGGACCGGGCTGGTCGGCGTTTAAGCGGTATGGCCTTTCGTGTGGCCCTGTTTTGGGTGGCGGCGGCTGGACCGCTGATCAATATTTTGCTGGCCATGGGCTGTGCCTGGCTGCTGCGGGCGACCCTGTCCATGGCACAGGCACCGCCCATCCTGCTGATCGATATGTTGCTGGCCGCCATCAAAATGAATGTGATCCTCGCCGTGTTCAACCTGTTCCCGCTCCCCCCCCTGGATGGTGGGCGCATGGCCACCGCCTTGCTGCCCCATCCCCTGGATCGGGCCTTGGCCTCGCTGGAACGCATCGGTCTGGGGATCGTCCTCCTCCTCGCCTTTTCCGGACTGCTGAACACGGTACTCTCGCCTATCATGTCGTTCATGGTCCGTTTTCTTGTCGGCATGGCGGTGGATTATTGAAGCCACTTTTTATGGAGTTTTCCAACCCTTGAACAGATCTCCCCGTCCCACCGTCTTCAGCGGTGCCCAGCCCACCGGACAACTGACACTGGGCAACTATCTGGGTGCCATGCGTACCTGGG
>CAIWLA010000172.1 GCA_903913345.1 uncultured Magnetococcales bacterium
CATCCACCTCGTCGATCTGGGAGGGATCCAGATATTTTTCGGCGTATTGCTGGTAGATCTTGTTGCGAATGAAGACATCGAACAAGTCTGGATCAATATGTTGATCCTTTTTCATAAAGCCCAAAATTTTCAGCGAAGCGGAGAGGGTTTTGGCGGGTTTGTACGGTCGATCACTGGCGGTCAATGCCTCGAACACATCGGCAACGGCCATGATTCGGGCTGGAATGGACATCTGATCACGGAGCAACCCTTCTGGATATCCCGTGCCAATCATGGTTTCGTGGTGGCTGCCCGCAATTTCTGGAACCTTTTTCAAGTTCTTGGGAAAGGGCAGTTTGACGAGCATTTTTTTGGTGACGGTCACATGATTGTTGATGATGGCCCGTTCTTCCTTGGTGAGGGTTCCCTTGGCAATGCACAGGTTGTATACCTCGGTTTCAGAGAGAAAGGGTTCTTCACGGCCTTCCGGGTTGCGCCAACGATACTGGGCAATCATCTTGACACGATCCTGCAACGCCTGGGACATAAATTCGCCTCCCACGTTGCATTCCACGATAAATTTTCTGTCCAATTCCAGTTGGGCAACCCGTTCCTGAAACGCCTGTTCCAGGTCAGCCAGTTGCTTGTGTTGTGCCTCCAGTTGCGAGAAGGGCAGGGGGGTGGAACCGTTATATTGGGAGATGATCGCCAGTTTCTGGTTGAGAAATTCAATCTCGGCATCTCTCTTCAATACTTCAAACCGGGTGGATATGGTATGAATGCGGTCGTAGATGGTCTCCAATTTGGTCGCCTTATCGACCACATATTCTGGTGTGACCACCTTGCCGCAATCGTGCATCCAGGCCGCGATCCGAATTTCATACAGTTCGTCCTCGGTCGGATTGAAATCTTTCAAATCTCCCGATGTACACGCCTTGGCCGCCTTGGCAATCATCTCCGACAGGATGGGCACCCGATGGCCATGTCCACCTGTATAGGGGGATTTTTCGTCGATGGCCGTTGCAATGGTTTGAATGAACGATTCAAACAGGGTTTTCAAGTCGCTGATCAGACGTTGATTGGTCAGGGCGATGGCCGCCTGTGAGGCCAATGATTCCGCCAACTGCTGGTCTTCGGCGGAGAACGGCTCTATTTCACCGGTCTCCGGGTTGGTGGCGTTGATCAGTTGCAACACCCCGATCAATTCGTTTTCATGATTTTTGAGGGGGACGGTCAGAAAAGATTTGGACCGGTATTTCATGGCCGTATCAAAGGCGCGCATCCCGGAAAAGTCAAATCCTTCCGCCTCATAAGCATCTGGAATATTGACTGTTTCTTCTTTCAGTGCGGTGTAGGCGGCCACCATGGCCAGATTGGGTTTGCCCAACCGGTACAGGGGCAGTTCAGGCAGTTTGATGGACACACCCGTCGTGCCACCCTGTGCAATATTCAGAGAATCCGTGCGGAGAATCTGGAATTTGAGCGTTTGATTATCGGTGAGGGTGTACAAGGTACCCGCATCCGAATGGGTCAACGCTTTGGCCCCCAGCAGAATGGTCTCCAGCAACATGTCTGGATTTCGCATCACGGAGAGGGCGACACCAATCTCATTCAACCGGTTGACCCGTTCCAACAAATGGGTCAGCCGACGACGAAGCGTTTCAACCGTATCCTGATGGGCAGACTGTTGTTCCATACCATGACCATTAATAGAGATGTGTGCAAAACTCCAAGCCATGCTAGCGAACAGATCAAGACATGTCAATCACCTGTTAAAGAATATCACAAAAGATCACCCACCGTTTGACATGGAGCGATTTTACATAATACATCTTATGCGACATACTGGACCAGTGTCTGGTGGGTGCCCGTTATTGTCGCATAAGATGTATTATGTAAAATCGCTCCATGTCAA
>CAIWLA010000173.1 GCA_903913345.1 uncultured Magnetococcales bacterium
CCTATGCCAAGGCGTTCAAATCACCCTTGGCCGATGACGGTGCGGCATTCAAATATGTTGTTATAGACACGACAACCCCTTCATTGCTCATGATGAAACCCTACGAGACATGGAATAGCAGCACTCATGCCGGCTTGAACATGTGCTACAACTCCGACAGTTCATACTGCAATCCTCAGATCAATACTGCCAATGGCGGGACGATTCATGTATGGGCGTCTCCCAAATATATCGTTCTGCTGAGTTATGTAGCGGGAGTGTGGGGATCAACGAGCAACCTGGGTGCGTCTGTTATTGCTGAAAGAAGCCGCTTGTGGCCGAACGACACCACAGGCAACGGCTGGCCTCCCTGGGTGTGGTTCGATACGGGAGGCGTGCAGAATGCGACCTCGTACCCGGCGTCTTGCCCAAGAAGAATGAACCATAATGGCTCGCCACTCTACGGTGCCGATGCCATTTTGGACCTGAATATCGGCCCCTGGGGGACCATCAACACTGGCCTGGGGGCGGTGAATTTCGGGATGCAAGGGAAGATCAAAAACCCCTCCTCGGGGGATACCATCCCGGTTTTTGAGTTGCTGGCCACCAAGGGTACGGTTTCGCCGCAGCCATACGGGAGCATCTCGGCGGTGAGCGGGATCTATGCGATCCCTGGTGGGATACTGGGTCCTCTCGACCAGTTGACCTACAACGACATAGTGTACTCCTGTGTCAAAGGGTATCAGGACAAAGTGAATTTTTTGGTTCCAAGGGGTTGATCCATGTTCGCAAAATACGTTTACAAACCGACATCTGTTACCAGCAGGACACAGGCCCAAATACAGGCTGACATTCTGGCGGATGTGCTTGCCATCGCCACAGGGGAAACCAACACGGCCAACCTTTCAGCCAGTTGCGACACTGTGAACAGCGTCATCACCTCTACCATCGCGGCGGGGTGGGTGCTGCATGATGCATCGGCGGGGACCAACGCCAAAACCATCAAAGCCCCTCTGGCCGATGATGCGTCGACGTACAAGTACCTCGTCCTGAACACCAATACCAATGGCTCGTTCTACACTTATCTGTACGAGACCTGGGACGCTACGGCGCATTCCGGGACGAATCAGGCATCCACGAGTGCCAACTACCCTCAGCAGTTCTCGACCACGGCAGGCGGCACGCTGTACCTGAACATCACCGCGAGAATGTTCATGATGCATAGCCAATACTCCTCCACCTGGGGAGCGTCATCGTATGCGGGTGGGAGTGCGGTGCTGGAGCGGAGCCGGGATATGCCCTGGGACACTGTCGCCGCAGGCATCCCCCCGTATGTGTACGCGACCCTCGGCACAGTGCCTTACAACGACGCCGGTTTCTCTGCCCCCAGGAAGCAGGTGCGCACCTCCGGCACCCCGGTAACCGGCGCGTCCGCAATATTCAACTGCGCGGTGATGCCTTTCGGGTCAATCAGTACTGCCTATGCAAACATGAACAGCGCAGATCAGAAGGTCCAGGCGTCCGGTGGACAGGGGAGCGCAGGGACACTTCTCCCCGCGTGGCCTCTCCTGGTGATCGACTATACAGTCATGCCCATGCAATACGGCAATATCTCGTCCATTTGCGATGTGTGGGCTTTGCCTCAGTCATCGGCTGCCAATCTGGATACCGTTGTTATTGGTGGCAACAATTATATCGTCTACCAGGAATATAACACCACTCGGCTGATTGCGGTAAGGCAGGGTTGAAATGGCGACCTATAACGGGACGAAATCTACGCTACCCACGGTTAAAACCACCGACAGTGCATTTTCTTATTTGGTGTCCGGGTTGTCACCGTATCCCACAGCAAACTTGGCGACGGCACCGCAGACCCATGCCATGGTGGTGCCGTTCACCAATCTGGCTGTTACCACACCCCCGACGACAGCACCGCCGGTGCTTTCGCAGTCATGGAGTAGCTGATTATGTTGAGTTTTGGCGACCGAGTTAAGGAAATGACCATTGTTTCTGGTGTCGGAAATTATACGTTCGCCGGGGCATACGTCGGGATGCGGGGGTTCCTCGCCACGCTGGGTGCGGGGGCCACCTGCCAATACTGTGCGGAATCGGCCACCTCGTGGGAAATCGGTGAAGGCACGATCAACATCGCCGGGTACATTACGAGGGACAAGGTAATCTCCTCATCGAATGGAAACGCGCTGGTTTCATGGCCATCGAACAGCTACGTCACGCTGTATGACACCGTCACGTCGGACCTGCTGCAAAACCTTGTGCGGAAAGGCGTCACAGTCGCTTCGGCGGGCGTTTTGTCGGTGAACCAGGGGAATGCCCGGTGGTATCCCCCGAACAATTGCACCGTGACTGCCTGGGATGCGTGGGTCGGCACGGCGTCGTCCGGTGGCAACATTGGCTTTGCCGCACGGAAAAACGGCGCAGTCGTAGCCACCGGTGCGGTGCTGGCCGGGTTGTACCGTATGACACACACCGCGATTGCCATTCCGCTCACCACGTCCGACTATCTGACCCTGGACGTCACGACAGTCGGAACCACCGTGGTTGGCTCTGATCTGACTGTGAGATTTACGATATGAACTCATCCCCCCTCGGCACAACCCCGATTGGTGGGGGACGTCCCTCCAAGGTGTTGTGGCAATGCACCGAGTCGTGGGGAGACAACCTACAGACCCAGGTTGCGTGCGCCTGGGAATTGCGCCCTGCGGCGGCGGCAACGGTTGAGACTCAAATAGTCGAATCCTGGGGAACGTACATCGTCCAGAAATCCCTTGTGGTTCCTCTTGATCCACTGATCCGGCAATCCATCGAACAGCCATATGGGAACGGTCCGGTTGTAGCCGATCTGGAATCACCCTGGGCGATCACGGAGAGTCTGAGTGGCGAGGCAATTCTGGACTGTTCCTGGGATGTGGGTGTTGCCCTTGAAAGCGTCTGCACATCATTGGAGGAAGATTATGGTAATGGGCCAGTGATCGCATCATTATCCGTTCCGATCATATACACGCTTTGCACAGCGTTGCATACGCCCTGGGAACTCATGTCTCCTGTGGTTGGGCAATTGGACGCAGGGTATTGTCTGACGACCAGGTTGGTTTTTGAATCAGGCATGCCTTATGACCTGTGCGCGCTCAACCCGGTAAGGCGGGGATTCACGTCGTATTGGAATCTCTCTGATCAAGGCAATTTGTACCCCAACAGCACGGTGCGGGCCTTGCACCAAGGAGCCTATCTGTGATTATTTCCGCTTCTATCAGTCATGCCGAGGGCGACACTTGGTGGTCTGGCAATATCGAACTGGACAGCCTGGCCGCCTTCCAGCGCGTGCAGATCAATGATCCCGTCTCCGTTGAGCTGGGTGGGGAGATTTTCAGCTTGATCGTCGATAGCAAAACCATTGACAGATCCGGGGTTGGCAAACCAAAATTTACCGTCGCGCTGGTGAGTCCAACGGCCATGCTCGCTTCACCCAGGACACTCCCGCTGGAATACGTTTGGAACGACCCCGTCTACGCGCAGGACGCAGCGGAAGAAGCGGCCGGACAGGCCATCCAATGGGATCTGGTGAATTGGCAGATCACTGGCGGTCTCCTGCAGTTCAGCGGCGCATATGCCATTGACGTCATCAATAGTATCGCCAAAGCTGCTGGCGGAAAAGTCGAGACGCTCCCGGACGGTACGCTCCATGTCCGTCCGGCTTTCCCGGTGTCGGTGCCAGACTGGGATACCGCGACTGTGGATCAGGTGTTGACGGACACCTCGGACAACCTGTCCTGCACCGAAGCGCACACCAGCAAGATCGTGGTGGACAAAGTCCTGGTTCGCGGATATTCCGCGTCCGATTCCGGTTTCCTGTCCGTCGAAGTCAACCCGTACTGCGGACAGGCAACCTGGTATGCCGGGGATGCGGTGCCACTCCTGGTGTTCACCGGCAGAAATGTGTCGTCTGTGGAGGCGTTGGCTTCCGCCGGGTACATCGTCTGTTCGGGGCAGATTCACCAGAACGTCGTCGAGCAAAAACTGGTTTTCACGAACAAAAACTATGCGACTCTGGACAAACCGGCCACGTCCCTGGAGTATGCCCAATGGATCGGCAACTCTCTCGGCAGTTTGACCCTGGAAGACGACGGACTCACCGTCACGGCGTCCAACTCCGGTGTCGCCATCGCCCTGGTCCGCTACACAATCCGCGCCACGGCCTACACTTGGTATTCGCCGCCATCCAGCACCACGGCCGCCATCGAAACCATTTCCATCTCATCCACCGGTGTCGTGACAATGACGATGGGGATGAGCACGGTGCCAGTGGTAGCGTATTTCCGGGCCACCACCGATTATTCCCTCGGCATCGGCGAAATCTTCTGCCAGCGCGGCGAGGGACTCCACCGGGGGGCCGACATCTCGGAACCGTTGCTGACCAGCACCGAGGCCAAGCTCGCACGAGGCCGGGCGGAACTCGACAGCAATTCCCTGCTACAGACCGTCTCGATCACCTGTATCCACCGGCCTGGTTTCCTGCTCGGCCAGTTGGTGGAGGTTCACGACGGTCTGATGGGCCAGTCTTGGCGGGGGAAGATCACGTCCATCAGCCATTCGGCTTCTGGCGCAAAACTGACAACCACATTGGAGTTACAGCGAAATGGCCAACCCGCTCCTTGAACTCCAGCATATGCTCACGGCGGCGGCCACTGTGCCGGGGAAAGTGGTCTCTATTGTTGGCAAACTCGCGTTTGTCGCCACACCCTCCGGTTTGGTTCCAGTCCCGTCCGACAGTGGTTTCGAAGTCGGGGATCCGGTGAACGTCGCGAACGGCAAGGCTGTCAGGGTGCAAGACGACTCGGCGGCTCCGGTTTACTTCGTTTGAATGGTGTGGTCCGCATCGCCACCGCAGTTTGAGGTTTATAGCGGAAAGAGGACGGTGCGGGTGCAGAGTGCGTTGGATGCGCCCATTTTTCGGGCGCAGAAAGAGTGTGTCTCCCAGCAGTTCGCTGTACCCC
>CAIWLA010000174.1 GCA_903913345.1 uncultured Magnetococcales bacterium
ACAATATCAACTCGGTTTAAGCTATATTGTCGGCAGAGGGGTTTTTCAGGATGATGCCAAGGGGATGCGCTGGGTGCGCAAGGCGGCCGAGCAGGGGGATGCGCGTGCCCAATGGCAGATGGGCCTGGCCTACCATACGGGTCAGGGTGTCCCACGGGATGATCCGACCGCCTATCTCTGGAGCCATCGGGCGGCCCTGGGGGGCGAGGCGCGGGCGGCCGCTTTGAAGGATCTCCTCGCCCGGAAAATGAGCCTGTCACAATTGGCCAAGGCAGAGGGTTTGGTTGTCGAGGATGGGATCAAAAAAAACCACCCATGAAACCAGCAGACGAATACAGGCGATCATCTGTCAAAAAGGTCTGTCCGGCATGACCATTCCTTGACTTGTTCACGGTTCGGTATTACCTCTTTTTGGAATCAGCAGTACGGTGTATCTGTCCACAATGAAAATGGCAGAGAATCTGTTTTTAATGACATGCAACAATCTGAGCAGGGGGTATCGCGGTGAAACATTTAAAGGAGAAGCATTATCTCTTATTCCCGATGGGGATGCTGATTGGCATGATGGTCTGGATGGGGATGCCGGTGGAGGGGTGGTCGGCCATACAGTATCATTGGGTGCAGATGATTGGCGGCCAGACGCGACCCGGTGGTGCCGTGTTGCCTGTGGTGTCGGTGCGGCTTGTTGTGGATAATAGTGATGCCTGTCAGAATATTCAGGCATACAAGGATGTCAAGATGACGGACAAGTTGCCGCTCTCCTTTGCCGAACGTCCCAAACGGGGTGCGGTGCAATCGTCGGGGTTTGCAGAAATCAAGGTGTGTGAATATGTGGTGGTGCCGCCCAACGACACCCTGTTGCAGGGCTTTCACACCCTTTATCTGACGAATGGCGCGGGAGGGAAACCGGTCGCGGTCCTCTTGCCGGATCTCTCCCACGGGGGGCTTCCGGTGAGTCAGTTGATCACCGCCGGTTGTTCTGGATGCCGAGATGACGCGACCCAGTATTGCGCCGACAAGGCACCCAAGGGCGAGAAAAAATCCGGCAAATCCGATAAATCCGACAAGAAAGAGAAAAAAGCGGATTCATCCGGGCTGCCTTGGCTGTATGGTGAGATGAACAGCCGGGCGGTTCAGGAGGCCGGAAAGGGGGGGGATCTGCCGCCGTTATGGATTCATCTGGGCGATATGCGTTATTCCGGTCAGACGGCTGGTGTGGCGGATGCGTGGAGTCAGTCGAAGGACAGTTCGGGAGAGGAAAAGCTGGGGTGGAAGGAGGAGTTTTTTGATCCGACGGCCCCCCTCATGCAGAAAGGCTTTTCGGTGGTGCTGCGTGGCAACCATGAGTTCTGTTTCGTTGGCAAAGACAAAAACAAAAAATGGCAGGATCGGGGTGAGGGGTGGTTTTATTTTTTTGGGACGGGGACCGACGACTGCGCAACCGCCCTGGCCCAGCAGGGTGCCCTGTCGCCGTTTGCCTTCGATGCCGTGGTCTATGGGGGGTCCATGGCCAAACCCGAACCGACCGCACAGTCGGTCCGGTTGGTCATGATGGATACGGTCATCCGGGAGGATGTGCAGGGCAGTGAACAGACAGAGACCACTGCGTTGTACAAACAGCGGTATGACACGGTGGCCGCCACCTATTTTGCGTCAGTGAACAAGCCGGGTTGGATTTTTGAGCACATTCCGGCCTACGAGTTGGGCAAGAAACAGGATACGGATCTCGTGACCACTGCGTTGAAAAGTTCCAATCTGGGCAGCCGGTTTGCGCAGATTCCCCTGGTTGTGTCGGCCCATGTCCATAATTTCAATCTGATCCAAACCACTCCGCCGACGGCGACGCAGCCGACGCAGATCACGGTGGGTAATGGCGGGGTCGCCTTGACGGCCCCCGGCAAGAGTGCCATGGGAGAGAGTTGCGAGTTCAAACAGTCGGGGCTTCTCGAACTGCAATCCGTCAATTTTGGTTATTTGCAGGTGCAATTTGCGGTGAAGGGGGGGAAGGTCAAGGCCATCTACGAGACGCCCCTGTTCGCCCCGACGCCCTCCCCGTTAAAACCGGACAAGGCGGTGCAGGTGGTTTGCAAGGGTCATGCGGATCAACCGTTTCAACCCGTTTGTACCGTCAACAAACAGCCTGCCTGTCCGTGATGGTTGCGGGGTCCGGGGGGCGGATCCCCCTGGCCCCCGCCCACCCTTCTTTTTTAATCGTTTTTAACGAGTGTGGGGGTCCGGGGGGGATCATCCCCCCCGGTGGGGGTTTGGGGGCAACAGCCCCCAAGTGAGGGTACTTTATTTCCTGTGAGTTGCCTTATTGCTGTTCTGATTTAAAATGGGCATACAAGGATAACAGGCCACCCGGTTGGCCCATTGCCCTGGTCGCCTACCGATACGATTTGTTCAACAAGGGGGTGATCTCCTGGGCCGGGATCGGTTTGCTGTACAAAAACCCCTGCACGGCGTGGCACCCGGCGGTGCGCAACACGGCCTCCTGGGCCAGGGTTTCCACCCCCTCGGCCACGGTCTTGAAGCCCAGGGAACGTCCCATGGCAATGATGGCGTTGACAATCTCCAGGCTGTCCAGATCCCCCGGCAGATCGCGCACGAACGATTGATCCACTTTCAATGTGGTGATGGGAAACCGTTTGAGATAACTCAGGGAGGAGTAGCCGGTGCCGAAATCGTCCACGGCAATCTGAATGCCCCGTTGTCGCAGGGAGGCCAGCAACTGGATGGCCTTTTCGATATTGACCATGGCCGACGATTCGGTAATCTCCAGTTCCAACCGGTCGGGAAAGAGCCTGGTTTCCGCCAGAATCTCCTCGACCACCTGGACGATGGCATCATCGCGCAACTGCTGGGAGGCCATGTTGACCGCCATGTGCAGGTGGAGGTGCCCCATATCGTGCCACCGTTTCAATTGGATACAGGCGGTTCTCAGGACAAAGGTGCCCAGGGGAATGACCAGACCACTCTCCTCGGCCACCGGAATGAAGACGCTCGGTGAAATCATCCCTTTTTCGGGATGCAGCCAACGGACCAGGGCTTCAAAGCCCAGAATGGTACCGGTCAACAGGTCAATCTTGGGCTGATAATAAACGGCAAATTCGCCACGATCCAGACCGTCTCGGATATCCTGCACCATTTGCAGACGGTCCTTGGCCCCTCGCTGCATTTCGTCGGAGAAAAATTGATATTGACACCCGCCCGGACTGCGACGCATGGCCGTCTGCGATTTGGCGATCAGATCGTCCACATTGTTGCCATCATTGGGATAAATGCTGGCACCGATCATCAGGGAGATCAAGACATGTTCTTCCATCATCGGCACGATATGGCTGAATATATCTTTCAGCTTGGAGACAATATATTCCACGTCCTCCACCTTGCTGACGGCCATGCCCAGGATAAACTCATTCTGGTCCCTGGCCAGGATGTCTTCCTTTCGGACCACGGCCCGCAGTTGCTGGGCCAGCCATTGCAGGATCCAGTCGCCCTTTTTGCGGCCCAGGGAGTCGCGCAGATCCCGGAATTCCAGAATGCCGATGGTCAGCAAAACCACCTTGGATTTGTGCCGTCTGGCCAGGGCCAGGGCAGAAGCCAGACGTTCTTCCAATGCGGAGGTGTTCAGCAAGCCGGTCAAGGCGTCCCGCTCACTGTTGCTGCGCATGGATTCCAGAATGGCGGTAAAAATGGCTTCGGGAGAATCCTGGTCGATACGAGGTCGGCATACCAGCAACGATTGCAGGCTGCCCTCATAACGGGTTCCCCGCAAAAACCCGGACAGTGTGGTCAGCAATGCAGCGGAAGGGGATGCTTCCGGTGAGGGGGAAGGGGGGTGGGACATGATATTCTCCTCGGATTCAGACGGGTAAAACGCACGACCAATCAGGATAATCCACCTGTCATATCAAATAGTAAGACTGCATCCACCGGTCGGTTTCGACGATTTTTTTAAATGTAGTCAAACGCAACAAACCTTAACCGGGGAATCATGGCATTTTATTGGGGAAAAACCAAGTATTTTGTGCTCTCCTTCCGGGGCAATCGCATTTCAAACGGAAGCCAAAAACGGTTATGGCATGGAATAGGGGGACATCCTACCGTTTAAACGGATGACTACATAAAAAAAATGGATTCCATTGCGGTTTCCAGACCTTCGTCGTTGCGCTGGTGTTGCAGGTGGATGGTGACTTGTACAGGTTAACCTGATATGCTTACCACATGAACGACATCGCCCAGCCCCATGACCGTTTGTTCAAGGCACTCATGTCGCATCCAGAGACAGCGGGTGCCTTTCTGCGGGAGAGTCTGCCGCCAGAGGTGTCTCGGCTCCTTGTGCCCGATCCGCCTCTACTGGTTGAGGGCTGCTTTGTCGAAGAGCGATTGCGGCCCTATTTCTCGGACCGTCTGTTCCAGACCATGACGATCAGCGGCAAGCCCCTGTTTCTCTATACCCTGTTGGAACACAAGAGCTATGAGGACAGGAAGGCGGGCTGGCAGATCTTCCGGGGTCTGCATGCCTTCATGGAGCAGAAAACCCGTGAGGACGAACAATGGCAAAAGTTGCCAGCGATTCTGGCCCTGCTTTTATATCATGGACAACATGAGTGGCGGATTCCCAACGAATTTATGGCCCTGGTTGATGCGGATGAAGCTTTGCGCCCATGGCTGTTGAATTTCCGTTTTCCGGTGGTAGACCTTGGGCCGATCCCAGATGAACAACTGTCACGACATGCCCGTTTGCGGGCCGGTCTGATGGCGTTGAAATACGGGACTCAGGATCCGCAGACGCAGATGGATGCTCTGGAAGTGATCACGGCCGCCCTGGTGGATGCCCCGGAGCTTTTACTGACAATATTGCTGTATCTGT
>CAIWLA010000175.1 GCA_903913345.1 uncultured Magnetococcales bacterium
CACCCCACCAGGAGGGGATAATCCCCTCCTGGACCTCCCTGACAGTTTAGCTCCCAACAAGAAACGGACTATCAGCACACCCTAGCCCAGGCCCAATGCGGCACACAATCGGGCGGTCTGTTCCTGTACCCTTTTTTCGGCATATGGCAGGGGTGGCAGAAGGCCCCATACCGGTTTGGGCCAGGCGGCATCCTGGCAAAAACGGGCGATGATGTGGATATGCAGTTGCGGCACCACATTGCCCAATGCCGCCACATTGAGTTTGTCGGGTTGAAACAGATTCCGCAATGCCTGACTGGCATGGCGTATATCCTCGTGGACCCCCGGCATCAACCTCTCCGGCAACTGATCAAAATCGGTCAACCCTTCCTGATTGGGTACCAGAATCAACCACGGATAGCGACTGTCATTCATGAGGAGCAGTTGACAGGCCGACAGGCGTCCCAGCCACAGGCCATCCCGCGCCAATTGGGGGTGGAGGTCGATGTCTGGTCCATGGCCGGTGGAGCGGCCAAACGGGTAAAACGGTGCCGGAGGCGGTGTCATGCGTAGGTACACAGATAGGCGGTATTTTCCGCCGTCCGCAGATGAAACGCCTGTTGGGGTGCGATCACAAAGGACTCTCCCACCGCGAAGGCGCGCCATTCCATCACGCCGGGCAGTTGGACGGCCAACATGCCGCTGATGATGGTCATGGTCTCCTGGCTGTTGGTATCGAAGGTGTACTCACCGGGGGCCATTACCCCGATGGTGGCCGGGAGATCCGCCGTCTGGAAGGCAATGGACTTGACCTTGCCGGAAAAATATTCGTTGATGGTGAACATATGATTGGCCTCTTGTGCATAAAAAACCCTCTTGGGGGATCTTCTCCCCAAACCCCTGTTCGGAGACCGATGGCCTCCGGTTTCCTGCCTGTTGCATTCCCTCCCCTTATTTTTTTAATCTTTTTAATTATTTGCGGGTCCAGGGGGATCATCCCCCTGGTGGGGTCCAGGGGCGAGGCCCCTGGTGGGGTCGGGGGCGAAGCCCCCGTCTTCATCCGAAGCACGGATCAAGGCGAAAAACGGGGGGGTGGTTCCGGATCCCGTGCATGCGTTAATGAACGACATCATGGTAGCAATGGCTGTGCCAATCATTCTTGACCACACTCTCTCCGCTGTTTTAACCGTATCTCTTTGTCATGTATTGTGAAAGGCAATAGAGGACCGTTGACCATACGGGTTTCCAGGGGTGGATGGGCAACATTTTGACGGTCCGACGCGCCCGGATGATGTCATCCGTCTGCTGTTTCCCGTTGCCAGATGGGGAGCACCCCCCACTGGTTGTGTTCTTCCAGTCGTTGCCGCGCCGTCTCTTTCCAGTGGTTGGCCTCGGCCTGACGACCTTGTTGTTGCAGGAGGCGGGCGCGTAAAATGTGTGTCTCGGCCAGGCGTTGTCCGTAGGACAACCCGGCTATCCGGGTTTCGGCGTCGAGCAGGGCCGTTTCCGCCTTGGACACCTCTCCGGAGTCCAGCAACAGATGTCCTTCCAGGAGTCGTCCGTCTGCGATGGCCGGTTGCAGATCCTCCTCCTCGGCGATGCGGAAGGCCTCCGCCAGGAGCGGACGCGCGGCGTGCGGTTCCCCCTGCTGGCGCAAAAAGCCGGCCTGGTGCAGCAACAGATCGGGCAGAAACGACCGCCGGTTGGCCTTGCGCAGGGCGATCACCGCCTGCTCGAAGGTGACCCGTGCCGTTTCCGGTTGGCCCAGGGCGGCCAATGCCCGGCCTTGCGTCTGGAGATCCAGGGCAATGGCAAAGAGATTTTTGACCACTTTTTGCGAATAATGGCTGCGATGCAACACCATCTCCCAGCCGCTGGCATCCCGCGCCTGGTCCAGGAGCAGGTCGCAATAGCCCTTGCCCGGCATCCCGATCAGCCAGTGATAGTCGGTTTGTCGATCGGTTTGCCATCTTTCCGCCTCCTGGAAGGCGATCCGACTTTCCTGCAACGCACCCAGGCGGTGCAGGGCGGTTGCCAGGCGGGTGTGCAGGTATAAACGGGTCAGCGGATCGTCCTGTCGTTCGAGCCAGGTTTTGCTCTGTTCGACTGTTGCCAATACCTGGGACCAATGGCCCATTACCAGCCATACATTGCACAATTCGATCGCCGAACGGGCCGCCTTTTTCCACTCTTGTTCCTGTTCCGCCCGTTGCATGGCCTCTTGCCGTTCCTGCGCGAGGGTTGCCAATGGGACAGACGGGGGCAGTTGCTCCGGTGGTTTGGTTTCAGGAGGGGGTTGTCGTCGTCCAGTCAACCGGGCCAGGAAGTCCGGAAAAGAGAGTCTGTTTTTCATGATGGTTCTCCTGTCGTCTGCTCAATCCCACAACGGGGGATGGTCATGCCGGTCATAAAACGCAATCGATTGGATTGCATCGTCACCTCTCGCCAACAACACATAATTGAGTTACTCTCTGGTGGTTTTAGTGTGAACAAGTCGTTTGGTCAAGACAGACAGAAAATAAAAGCTCCATGTTAGCAAAGAGATTTTATTTTTCAAGGGGATAATTCAGCCATGAGCACGAATGGATCTCTGATGGACAGGGAAGAGGTTCAGACCACGGACAAACGGCCTGTTGAAACCGCCTATGGCCTGTTGTCAAGGCAGGAGGGCCTGCTCAAGGCCAGTCCGGCCCTGTTGACCATGACCGCGCCCTGGGGGTCGGCAGAGGGTTGGTGGCACCTTTTTGCGGCGCAGATTACCCCGCCGGTGGCCACCCAATGTCCGGTTTGCCAATTGGGACAACGCCTTGGTGTCGTCCAGGCCGCTCTACTGGAGTCCCCGGAAAGGGATCCCCAGGAAGGGTTTGTTTCGCCCAGGTACCGCACCTTTGAAGTCACCTACTCCGGTCATCCCCATCTGTTCCAGGAGGAGGAGCAGGGGGGCGCGCTGTGGTCAAACGGGCCAGTGCTGGCGCAAGCCGACCTGCTGCTCGTCCGCGACCGGACGCGGGACCAGCAACAAAAGGATGTGGTCTGCCAGGCCATTCAGCAATATGAATCCATCTGCAACTTTATCCAGGATGTCTACTACCGGATGGATATGCAGGGAAACATTCTTTTTGTCAGCCCTTCCTGCCATAAATTGCTCCTGTATCGCCCGGAAGAGTTGCTGGGCACCCCGTTTTCGGAGTTGACCACCACCCCGGACGCCTTTCAGGAGTTGCTGGATATTTTAAAAATCGCCCCGGTGGTTCACGACTTTCATTTATTGCTTCATTGCAAGCTTGGGCGACAGGTGTCGGTCGTTTTGACCGC
>CAIWLA010000176.1 GCA_903913345.1 uncultured Magnetococcales bacterium
CGCCGGGGACCGTGACGGTCCCCGGACCCCTGCAATCGTTTTAAAAATTGCATGATTGATATGGAAACAGAATAACGCGGTGTTTCCCCCGCCCCTGTCGGTCAAAACGGGTGCGGTTGTGGATGGCGGAACCGGGATTTTTCCATTGTTTGATCCATACAACAGATCGTCCCGGTTCGCCACATCAAACAGAAATCACTCGGTAATCTTTTTCATGCCCATCACATCCTGGTAGAGCACCACGCCCCGGAGAATGCGATTTTCGCAGGTGACCGGGATGGCAAAATAACGGTAACGGGCAAAGTCCGCCGCCGCTTCGGGTATGCTCATATCGGTCAAAAAGGTCATGACATTGGTGACCATGATGTCGCCCAGGGTCTTTTCGGGTGCGGAGATCAGCAGATCCCGGACCCCGATCACCCCCAGCAATGTCTCCTTTTCATCCACGACATAGATGTAGGTATTGACATCCCGGTTCTTGGCCATCTCCCGATAATTGTTTTCCACCTCGCCCACCAACCGATTGGGCAGCAGTTTGATAATCTTGGTGGTCACCAGGGGGAGGACGGTATCGTCATACTCCTTGATCATATAGTTGATGCGCGAGGCCGTCTCCCGGTTGACCAGTTTGAGAATGGCATCCGCCTCGTTGGTGGGGAGGATCCCCAGCACGTCCGCCGCCTCGGCGGGGGTCATGTGGGCAATCAGCTCGGCCACCCGCTCCACTTTCAAGGCATCGATCAGGTCGCGTTGCACCGTCTGATCCATGGCCTCCAGGGTATCGGAGGCCTGGGCGGTATCCAACTGAGAGAAAATGTCCAACCGCTGTTCCCGGTTCAAGTCCTCCAGAACATTGGCCAGATCCTCTGCATGCATCTCGCTGATTTTGTCCTTGAGCACCTTGAGACGGACGTTCCCCTTGAAGCTGCCGATATGATCGGGCAGGGGTTCAATCAAGGTCCAGGAGAGCAGACCGCTCTCACGGGAACCGGAGAGCAAATCGGCGATAAAATTCAATCCCATGCGCCGCCACAGGGTGTGATGGCTGATATCCACCTTGGTGGCGTAGAGCTTGCTGTCCTTCAGCTCCATCAGGACATCGTACACCACTTCCACTTCGTTATCGTCAAAGTCCAGAATTTTCTTGTCGAGGACGTGATCCTTCAACAGGGTGTACGGGGCTTCCACCTCATAGTTGTCCTTGTGCACATAGCTCTCAGGATCAACGATATCCAGCACCAATTGGGTACTGGTGATCATGCTGACCTTGTCCCAGGGTATCTTCAGGGAGTGACGCCCCATGGAGCGATGCACCAGCAGATGGGTGATTTCGGGGACCGGTTCCTTGTCCAGTGCCACAATGTCACCCAGGACGCCCATTTTTTCCCCGCGATTGTACACCTTTCGGCCCACCAGTCCGGTCAGGTAGAATTGATGTTCCAGCGTTGAGAGTGTCATTGCATTTTTCCTCCGGCTGCCATTATTCCAATCATCAGGTAAAATTTGTAACTGATGAGCAGGCTGATACAGACGACATACCAGGCCAGGAAGGTCATGACAAATTTTGCCACCCCCCCGAGTTCCTTCCCCCGACCGTAGCGACGGTTGATGGCACGAATGGGTTCGAAAGTATCTTTGAAGAAGCTCATTTGGCACCTCCTAACAGGTCAGGCCAGATGGCCATCAGGCCATACAGGGTGGAGAGGATGATGATGAAAACGATGATCAAGCCGGTGCAAATATTTTCCCACCTCTTGTTGATGAGGGCACCCATATCGTTCTTGTCGTTCAGGATCAGGAGCATGAAGACCATGGAGGTCGGCAGGACGCACATGGCGAAGACCTGGACGAAGATGGTCATCAAGACCAGGGGGGCATTGGGGATCAAGACCACGGCGGCGGCCGAGATCAACTGGAAAAAGTAGAGACCATAAAACCAGGGGGCCTCCCGGACCTTTTTGTTCAGGGAACTGGGCCAACCGAAGACTTCGGCGAAGGACCAGGAACTGGCCAGGGTGATGCAGATGGCACCCACCAGTCCGGCGGTGGCCAGACCAACGGCGAGGGCCGTGCCGATCCCCTGACTGAAGGGCATGATGGCCTTGGCGGCCTGATCGCCACTCTCAATGTTGACACCGGGCAGGAGGGTGCCGGTGGTGATGACGATGCAGATGGCGACCGTCACCGTCAGGATGCTGCCGAACAGGGTCTCAAACCGGCCAAAGCCGATATCCTTCTCTTTCAAGCCCTTGTCCACCACCGCGCTCTGTTGGAAAAAGATCATCCAGGGGGCAATGGTGGTGCCGATGTTGGCCATGAGAAACATCAATACTCCAGGGTCGCCCCAGCCCAGCGAGGGTTCTTTGGGAATGAAGCCGTGCAATACCGCGCCCATGTCCGGTTTCAGCCAGAAGACGCAGGGGATATAGATCAGGTTTAACATGCAGAAAGCGAGGGAGATCTTTTCCCAGGTCCAATAGCTTCCGCCGAGGACCATGGTCCCCAAGAGCACGACCACCCCCACATCGGGTATCCAGGCTGGTACGCCGAAGACGCTGAAGGCGGCGGTGATGCCGATAAACTCGGTTACCAGCGTCATCCAGTTCAGGATCACCAGATCGATCAGGGTGAACCAGCCCCAGAAATAGCCATAATATTCAAAAATGGCCACGGCATGGCCGCGTTTGGTGGCGACCCCGGTGCGGGCCGCCATCTCCTGCACGAAATAGGCGATGGGGATCAGCAGCAGCAAAAACCAGATCATTTCGTATTTGAACTGGGCACCCGTTGCGGCGTAGGTGGTGATGCCGCCCGCATCGTTGTCGGCGATCATCACCATCAGCCCCGGACCCGCCACGATCAACAGGCGGGCAAACATTTTTTGAAACTTCTGGCTGTGATAATAAAACCAAGAGGCAATATTCATCGTTCGTTTTCTCCGTCTTGTTGCCTTTAATTGAGTCGATAAAGTCCTTTGCAGCGTTCATCGGCATGGTGCCATCGATTCGTATGGGGGCTGCCCGATGGGGGATGGGCTGCGCCCCGTCGATGCGGCCAAACAGTCGGTTTTTGCATCTCATTCTCCTTGTAGATGGGGTGATGGTCATTCCGTCGATGGATGGCCGAGTTTTATTGTTGAAACAACTCAAGCGGTCAAATCGACGGATTTTATTCAATTTAAATTTAAAGTCTTTACATGACGGAAAAGCTCCGCCAAACACTCCGATATGTAATATCGAACGTTGTCTTCAAGGCGCAAAAACTCCGAACAAACCTTTGCATGACAATCAAAGATTTAATCGTGGTCTAAAACCCCATGGATCGGCTTCCATCGCTCGGCACAGCCACAAGCGGAGAAGGGTCTGGTCGCAGGCAAGCCAACGACGACACAATCCATCACGGGCGACCTCCGCAAAAAGCGAAGCGTCACTGACATCTTATTTAGGTGAAACGGGATTCTTTCTCCATCAACCAGCGAGAAAGGAGCACTGAGAGGGGAGGCGGCGAAAGGAAGGGCGGGAACTCACGAGGTTTCTGCTGACCAATCACACCGACTCACGTCGTGCAGGCTCTACTACTGGGAATGTCCATTGATCCTCCATTCGTTGTTAACGATGGGGCGCATCATCTGCGCTTGTGGGGGCAAAGTCAATCGATTTCTTCGCGGATGGAACCATTTTTTTCGATATCAATCAGAAGCGAATATTGACATTTCTTTGATATTTAAAATTGTCTTCTACAATCAATTCTTTGTCGTTCTGACGATCCGTTCGGGAGGGGTTCCGGGGCCTTTCATGGGGGCTGTTTTCTTCCTGAATGGGGGCTTGAAGGGGTAAGCCCCCACGGGTCAGTGGTGTGGTTGGGTGGATGGGTGACGACTTTGGGTTCCTGTTACCAACAAGCACTGCCACTGCTGCCTTTGGAACTCTTGGCATGCCCCTTACTCGTGTAGGTCAGGGGGGCACAGCGGGCATCTTCGACCTGTGTGCCCTGGGGTTCTGCGGAGAGGGTATAAATGGCTCCATCGGCCTCGGAGATGTGGATCCGATAAAAACCCTTCGGGGAGTCGATGGAGAGATCGCGGACCTTTTCGTAACCCAATTCGTCCAGGGTGGTGGCATATTTTTCGTGGGCATCGAAATACTTGTCCTGTCTGGCGACAATTTCCATCATGGCCCCCATGCCATCGTGCCGATTGACCAGCAGCATCACATCGGGATATTCATAATAGGCCGTCCCAGCCATAATGATGGTGGCAACCAAAAGATACCAGATCGTACTGCCACCACCCTCTCTGGTGGTCCACTTCGCTTGGGAGAGGGTTGTCTGTGGGCTGTTGTTGCGGTTCGTCATCGTGAAAAACTCCCTGGCTGTCGATTTTGGACTCAATCAAACCATTTTTTCTTTTTGAAGATGAAATAACTGACGCACATGACCAACGTCAGGAAGGCCAGATCCAGGAAAAAGCCAAAGGAGTGTTCCGTGC
>CAIWLA010000177.1 GCA_903913345.1 uncultured Magnetococcales bacterium
GCGATTCCCAAGTTGCTGGCATTGCTGTCACTCAAGGGTAACATTGTTACCGTCGATGCCCTGAACTGCCAACGCAATATAGCTCAGCAGATTGTTGACCAAGGCGGCGACTATGTGCTTGCGCTCAAGGGTAATCAGGGCACACTGCATGACGATGTCAGCTTGTTCCTTAATGATCCAGAGATCGCCTGCGTACCCCATACGGATGGAACAACGACTTTCTCGCGACCCTTTTGACCCAAGTGGCCTAAATGGCTAAAAATTTGAAATGCGATTGCCCTGCCACCGGAATCATTCCCCCCTCTCTTCCCATTTTTTCATGAACGCCTGGACCTTTTTCATAAAGGCGGGCAAGCCCCGGAGGGCGGTTATTTGGGCCAGATTGTCCCGATGGGGTTGTCCCCACCAACCGGACCAGGTGACGCCCGCTGGCACATCACCAGCCACCCCGGTGGAGGCCGCCACCCGTGCCCCCCGGCCAATGGTGACATGGGGGACAATGCCCACCTGTCCGCCCAGAACCGCTCCATCCTCGATCCGGGCGGAACCGGCAATCCCGACCTGGGCGACGATGAGGCAATGCCGACCGATATCCACGTTGTGGGCAATCTGCACCTGATTGTCTATCTTGGTGCCCGTGCCAATGCGGGTGGCCCCGAAACGGCCCCGGTCAACCGTGGTGTTGGCACCGATCTCCACCTCATCCTCGATCCGAACCGTGCCCAAATGGGGAATTTTTTGATGACGACCCGCAAAATATTCATAACCAAACCCATCGAAGCCGATCACGCTGTTGCTGCAAATAATACAGCGCGCACCGATCGTACACCGCTCATGGATCACCGCCCCCGCATGAATCACCGTATCGGCCCCAATGATCACCTCGGCCTCGATCACCACCAGGGGACCAATCGCCACCCCCGGACCGAGTTGGGCCGTGGGATCTATGCTGGCGGTGGGATGAATCCCTTGGAGGGTCAGGGTTCGGCGTCCCAGCAGCATGGCGGCCAGTCCAACATGCAGGGCCGGCGTCGGGGTGATGAGATGGGGAAAATCGGCGGAGAGAAGAGGGGCCAACTCCGGCGGGATCAGGAAGGCCGCTGCCGCATAATCACCGGTCTTGACCTTGTCTATCCATTTGCGTTCGTTGATAAAAGAAAGATCGTGCGGACCGGCCTCCGCCAACGGGGCAACGCCCGTGATCTCCCGGTCCTGTGTGGGTGGTGCCAGACCCAGTTGCGTGGCCAATGTGGTCAGTTTCATCGCGCTATTTTCCCTGTTAAATCGTCCGGCCATGATGCTTGGAATAAATGCCCACATGGGCGATCAATCCCATGGAAAACAACAGGGTGATCAGGGAACTGCCTCCATAGCTGATCAGAGGCAGCGGAATGCCAACCACCGGCAACAAGCCGATCACCATGCCAATATTGATAATCACCTGAAAGGCGAACAGGGAGATGAACCCCACCGCCGTCAACAGCCCGAAACGGTGGTGGGCCATGCTGGCAATGATCAATCCCCGCATCGTAATCAATACATAGAGTACAATCAAGGTGACACACCCCACAAAACCCCACTCCTCAGCCAACACCGAAAAGATAAAATCGGTATGGCGTTCCGGGAGAAAATCCAGATGACTTTGGCTGCCCGCCATGAACCCCTTGCCCAGGAAACCACCCGATCCGACCGCAATCTTGGATTGGATGATATGGTAACCCGAACCCAGGGGATCCCTTTCGGGCGAAAAGAGGGTGTAAATCCGCTGTCGTTGATAATCATGGAGGGCGTTCCAGGCCACGGGCACCCCGGCGGCCAGGAGGCAGATCGACAGCAGGATCATCTTCCAGGAGAGACCCGCCACAATGATCACCACCATGCCGACTGTGGCAATAATAATGGCCGTGCCCAGGTCCGGTTGCTTGAGGATGAGGAGCAGGGGCAACGTGACCAACAGCAACGGGATGCCCAAATCACGCCAACCAAAACCCACCACCACCGCCCGATCATGATAATAACGGGCCAGGGCCAATACCAGGGTGACCTTCATGAATTCCGATGGTTGAATCCGCATGAAGCCCAGATCCAGCCAACGTCGTGCCCCCATGCTGACGCTGCCCGCCAAAAAGACGGCCACCAGCAGGGCCAGGGCGATGCCATAGGCCACATAGGCATAGCGTCGATAAACCCGTTCGCTGCCGGCAAACGCCGCCACGAACAGGAGCATCAGACCCATGCCAAGACGCCCCGCCTGGCGCAACAGATACTGGATGTTGCTGGCCTCCTGGGGGCCGGAATAACCACCACCACCGATGGCGGAGTAGAGCACCACCATGCCGATCATCGCGGTGATGATCAGCAGCAGCAGCAGACTCCAGGGAAACCGGTGCCAACGCTCCTGCCATCCCAAAGTGGTGGTACCATCCATGCTCAACAACCCGCCGACCGGCGTGTTGCGGGCTGTGTAACCCCTGTCCGCCGGTCTGATCGGGGGTTCCAACTCCGGGTCGTGATGGGACAGGGTCGGACTCATGGTCTCCTGACCCGTTGGCTGGCCCTGTCATCGATGGGAATCGGGCAATCTCCCGGCCCTGTCTGTCGTGCATGGAGCCGCATGGCCTCCTCCTTTGTTCAATGGGCGTCCGTCTCTTCTTTGGGTTGTTCGGCGTCCGATGTGCCGGGCGCGGTGGTTGCTGCATCGGGTGTGGTCAGGGGAGGCATAGGTTCGCCTCTTTTTTTGGCAAAGTAAAGATCCATTACCCGTTTGGCCAGAGGAGCCGCATTGGATCCGCCACCACCGCCATGTTCCACGATGACCGAAACGGTAATTTCCGGTTGCTGGGCGGGCGCGTAGGCCACATACATGGCGTGATCCTTGAGTCGTCGGGCGGTGTTTTTCATGACCGCACCGCTCTGGGTGCGTCGATGCCGGGCCACCTGTGAGGTTCCGGTCTTGCCCGCCATGCGGATCCCATCGTTCAGCCTGGCGGTACGGGCCGTCCCCAATGCGCCATGAACCACCTCTTCCAGGCCAGCGCGTACCATGGCGAGATGCTCCGCCCGGAAATGATTATGCCAAAGGGGGGGCGGCTCCGCCGAATGGTGACTCGCATCCCCTTGCTCCTCCTCTGGACGGACCAGAAAGGGTCGATAGATGGCACCTCCATTGGCGATGGCCGACATCATGACGGCCAATTGTATCGGGGTAGAAAGGACATATCCCTGCCCGATGGCGGTGATCAAGGTTTCACCAGGAAACCAACCGGCCTTGTAAACCTTCCGTTTCCAGGGGCGTGACGGCACCAGACCCGGTCGTTCCCCCTCCAGACCAATACCGGTCAATGCGCCCAGCCCCAGTTGCTTGGCCTGCTGATGGATGGCATCAATCCCGACCCGATCGGCCAGTTCATAAAAAAAGACATCACAGGATTGGGCAATGGCCTGGGTAAGACTGATGGAACCATGTCCCCGCAGCTTCCAGCAATAAAAACGATGATCCTGCCGGGTGGTATAACCGGGACAAAAGACCACATCCGTATCACTGAGCTTGCCGTGTCGCAACGCAGCCAGGACGACCACCATTTTAAAGGTGGAACCGGGGGGATATTGGCCCTGAACCGCCTTGTTGGTCAGGGGACGGTTGGGATTCTGGATGAGTTGTCGCCACTCGTCCGGCTGGAAACCATTGACAAATTGATTGGGATCGAAGGTGGGTTGACTGGCCATCACCAGGAGTTCGCCGGAATGGGGCCGCATGACCACCAGGGCACCGGTGCCACCAGAGGATTCGGCCAATGCCCGTTCCGCCTCCCGTTGCAGATCCATATCCAGGGTCAGGTGAATGTCCTGACCCGGATGGGGCGGGGTGCGGCGCAACTCCCGCACCTGGCGACCAAAGGCATTGACCTCTATCTCGCGCAGGCCATCCATGCCGCGCAGTCGGGATTCCACCGACCGCTCCACACCGGATTTGCCCAGCCAATCGCCCGGTCGGAAATCGGTGTCCGGGTAACGGGCCTGGTCGGCTTCCGTGACTTCGCCCATGTAACCAATGGCATGGGAGGCCAGGTTGCCCATTAAATAGTGGCGCAGCGTCTGCACCTCAATCGTCACCCCCGGCAGGGCGTGGATGCGGGTCTCGATCAGACTGACCTCCTCCCAGGTGAGATGGGTTTTGATGGTCAACGGCAAAAAGGGGCGTTGGCGGCTGGATTGTCTCAGGACGGCCTGGATCTCTTTCTCTTCCAGTTGCAGCAGGGGTCTCAATAATTCCAGCAGACGCAGCAGACCACCACTCTCTTTGCCGGTGTGGCGCAACTGTTGACTGGCCAATTCTGGAATGACCACCAGTTGGTAGTCGGGATTGTTTTCCACCAGCAGGCGATCATCGCGGTCAAAGATGCGGCCTCGGGAGGCCGGAAGGAGTTGCAGGCTGATGCGGTTGTCATCGGCCATGTCGCGGTAGAGACCGCTTTTCAGGAGTTGGAGATAAAACAGTCGGCCAGTCAACGCGGAAAACAGCAGCCCCATGCCGCCACCCAGAAGCAGCAGACGGCGGCGAGCATCCACTTGGAACGTTTTGGGTCGATCTTCCAGCATGGCGTTTCCCGGTGTTTGCAATCAGCCCCTGGCCTGCATCATACATTTTCCAGCCACCAGTGGTGGATGTAAATCAGCAAGGAAAACCAGAGCGGTGCGATCAGCAACGTGGCAATCGGTCGTCCCAGGAGCAGGGGCCAACGGACATCAAATCCTTTCAGGAGGCTCATCAGGACCATTTGAATGGCGGCCTCCAGCAGGGCGGCGACCAATATGCCATGGAGCAGGTAAACAAACTCCATGGAACGCAGTCGCCGACCAAAACGACCGATGAGCACCATCATCACGGTTTTGGAAAAGGCATTCAGCCCAAGAGTCGTGCCGCTCAGGGTATCCACCAGGATGCCAACGGCAAAGACCAGGGAAATGGTGCAGCGATCCGGGCGATACAGACGCCAATAGAACAGGCCGATCAGCACCAGATCGGGACGAAAGACGGACCACGCTTCCAGGGGGATGACCAACTCCTGGACCCCGACCGCCAGAATCAGGGTCAGCGCGGGGATCCAGGCAATAATCAAGGAAGCAATCACGGTTTACTCGCTCGGGTTGGTTGCGAAACCACGGTTTTTTCTCTGCGTCACCTGAATGCGTGCGTTGCGTTGTTCGCTGGTTTCGTTGTCCGTGCGCTGTTCGGTTGTGGGTGCCTTGTGCAAAGAGGGTCGGCGCGCCAGCCCCTTTGAGGTCGCGCCCCTTTGGGCCATGATATTGTCCGACGGTTCTTCGTTGGGTTCGGTCTGGAGGAGGAGACGAACCTCTTCAACACGATCAAAGTCGATGGATGGCTTGACGCTGATCAGATGGAACAGACCGGTCTCTTCGGTGGCCGCAATGGCCTCTATGCGACCGATGGGTATCCCTTTGGGAAAGATGCCACCCACGCCAGAGGTGACCACCAGATCACCGACACGGATATCGGATCCCTTGGGAACAAATTCCATCTCCAACAGCGGTTTGTTGCGTCCTGAGACGATGGCGCGCACCCTGGAACGTTGGATCAGGCCCGGTACGCGGGAGTTGAAATCGGGCAGAGTCAGGACCAGGGCGGTATGTTGAGAGGTCTGAAC
>CAIWLA010000178.1 GCA_903913345.1 uncultured Magnetococcales bacterium
CACCACTATGGCCATGAAGAACGGGGGGTGGCCCTGGTCCACGCGCTGTGCGACCGCTTGCGCATTCCCACCGCCTTTCGGACCTTGTCCGTGGCCGTGGCCCAGTATCATCTGCAATGCCGCTGGCTCCCGGAGATGACTCCCCAAAAGGTGGTGCGTCTGCTGGCGCGACTCCATGCCTTCCAGAATCCCGACTTCATGGATCGATTCCTGGTGGCCTGTCAGGCGGATGCCACGGGCCGCACCGGCTGCACCGAACAGCCCTACCCCCAGGCGGATCTGTTGCGCCGCTGTCGGCACGGCTGTATCACCATCGAAACCGCCCCCTTTCTCCAGGCCGGATGGCAGGGGCCGCGTCTGGGAGAGGCCATCCATCGGGAACGGATTCGCCGGGTGCGCGCCGTTCTGGCCGCCAACAAGGGATAAAGGACGATGCTGACCAGAGAACTGCTCCGCTTTGACCAACGCAATCAGAGAATCCATCCCCGTTTTCTGGACCCACTCAATCGCAACTGGCAAGAGGTGGCCGAGGCGTTGACCCTGGTGTATGAATCGGGCATCGGAACCAGTCGGGAGGAGTTGGCCGAGTTGACCCTGCCCATCATCAATGCCGCCCGATCGCCCCTGGTGGCCAAGGGGTTGGACAAACTGCTGCAAGACCGCTGCACCTTTCAGGAGACCGATGACGCCCTGGAACAGTTTCGCATGCAGCTCTTTGCCACGGCGGCGCAGACCTTTTATCCACGGGACGAAAGCGGACAACCAATGGGCGAAGGGACCAACAGTCTGGAGACCTTTCGTCAGGCGGTCGCCCAGACCCTGGAGATGGAACCGGACGCCCTCTCCGCCCGTCTGTACGGGGATCTACCCGATCGGCAACAGTTACTGGCCTTCTCCCCCCCCTCTGCGGAGCATCTGCTGCACCGCTACAATCTGGCATTGGCCCAGGGTCCACTCTGGTGGGCGAAACAGTTGCGGATTGAGATGGACGAACCGGATGTCGGTGTGCGCCGCCAATTCTTTCGACACCTTAAATTTTTCCGCCTCCTGGCCCGCATCGCCCGCACCCCGACCGGAGGGTTTACCATCCAGTTGGATGGACCGTTGAGTCTGTTTGAAAACAGTCGCAAATATGGCCTGTTGCTGGCCAGTTTTTTGCCGGCGGTCTGTGCCTTGAGTCGCTGGACCATTCAGGCCCAGGTGGAGATCCCGATCCGTGCGGACCCCTCTTCCCCGGCCGCCAACAACCGCCGCCCACAGGGTGGACCCGCCGTGCTGGAATTGGACCATGCGACCGGGTTGAAATCCCATCTCACCCAGACCAGCACCTATGTTCCAGAGGAGTTTGAACGGTTCGCCCTCCAGTTCAGCCAGGAGGTCTCCGCATGGAAAATCCAGGAGACATCGGCCTTGTTGGAGTTGGACCGGCAGGAGTGGATCGTACCCGATTTTTCGTTTCGGCATCTCAGCGGTCGGGTGGTCCATCTGGAGTTGTTCCACCGCTGGCACGCTCTGCAACTGCAACGCCGCATGCAAAGCTTGAACAACACACGGAAAACCAATCCGTCATTGGCCATTGGGGTGGATCGTTTTTTGCTCAAACAGGCCGAGACGGGCCGTGCGTTGGAAGAGTCCGAATGGTATCGGCAGCACGGCTTTCCGTTCAACACCTTTCCGCCGGTCAAGCGGGTGGTGGACTGTTTGAACGGGTTTTTACCTCCACCGACCGAGG
>CAIWLA010000179.1 GCA_903913345.1 uncultured Magnetococcales bacterium
ATCCCCCGACCGTGTGCAGATGGTGCAATACTGCAGAGACAAACACGATCATGACATCAAAGCGCAGGTTGAAGGTATCTGCCATCCCCAGACCATCCCCTGCGGTCAACCGCAACACCCAATCCACGATCCGGCCATGCACGGCCAGCATTTGCGCCCGCACCCTTTGTGTTTCCTGCCTGTTATCGGCGTCAGAGGCGGATGGTTTGGCGTGGCTCGCCACCGCATCGGGCCACCGTCTGGGAGATAATCTGTGCAACCATGACATGGAAACTTTGCTCCTGCTCGTGCAGAGGGTATCATGGACCATGGGCTGTCGATCGCAACAGGGGGCATTGTCCTGGGATTGAAAGCCAGTTTACCACTCTATCGAATATGGAACCACCATGGTCCGATTGATCCGATTTTTTTTCCTGTCGATTCTGCTCTCTTTTTCCCTCTTCCTGGTGGCCTGTCAGGCGGTCATTCACGAGAAGGGCACCATGCTGGATCCCGCCCTGGTGGCCCAGATCAAGGTGGGGGTGACGACCCGTGCCCAGGTGAAGGAGTGGCTGGGTGTGCCCACCATTGTCCATGTTTATCGAAAGGATGTGTGGGTTTATCTGCAGGATCGACAATACAAGAACATACAACGCACCTTTGCCAGGGTGATCAATCGGGTGGAAATCACCTTTGACGAACGGGGTGTCGTCAAGGAGATTCAGCACAATTTTGGCGACAAACTGCTGAATCCAGAAACCTTGCCCGCAGCGCACAACAACAAGAGCTGGTTTGGATGGCTTTGGGACACTGAATACATGCGTCCTGCCACGGAGGGTGGTGAGGTGACGAAACCGGAGGGAGAGGTTGCGCAGGTCGCCAATCCCGTGCCAGACGAGCAGAAAGGGCCATCGGAACAGCGGAAAGAGGGTCGTTCCTGGTGGCGGTTCTGGTCATCCGACCAGGAGTGACCGGGGGTGACAAGACCGCTGCGCCTGGCCTTGATTGGGGGGACCAGTCTGTTGGAGGCTTCCCCGTTTTGTCATGCCACCCCTCTCCCTGTCTCCACCCCCTACGGGGTGGTCACCCTGTTGGAGCAGGGGGGGCTGCTGTTTTTGCAACGGCATGGGTTGGAGGGGTATACCCCGCCGCATCGCATCAACCATCACGCCCATCTGACTGCCCTGCAACAGGCCGGTGCGGAACGGATTGTGGCGATTGGTTCGGTGGGCAGTCTGCGCCTGGAGATGCCCCCCGGCACCCTGGTGGTGCCCGATGATTTTTATGCCCCCCAGTTGAGCCTCTCCTTTTTTGATGATCACCGGGGGCACCGGGTGCCGGAATTTCACCCGGAGTGGCGCGCCTCTCTGCTGGAGATCTGGCAACGCACCGATCTCCCCCCGCCCTGTTCCAGTGGTATCTATTGGCAGACCACCGGGCCGCGTTTTGAGACGCCGGCGGAAATTCGTCTGTTGGCTCCCCACGTTCATCTGGTCGGGATGACCATCGCCTCGGAGTGCATTCTGGCCGGTGAATTGGAGCTGCCGTATGCGGCGGTCTGCATCGTGGACAATTTTGCCAATGGCATTCAGGCCGAAAAACTCTCTTATGACTCATTCAAGGCACAGGTCCATGCCAACCAGGCGGTCCTGTTGCGCACCATAACGAGGCTCGTCGAGGAGCTGATGGCATGACACTTCATATCCAGAATGGTTGGGTGCCGGTCCAGGGGTTGATGCAGATACAGGTGGCGAATGGCCGGATTGTGGCCATGGGGGCCGATCTGACCCCTCCCCCCGATGCGGAACGGTTGGATGCCGATGGGATGGCGGTGGTGCCCGGTTTTGTCAATGGTCACACCCATGCCGCCATGACCCTCTTTCGCGGTTTCGGGGATGACATGCCCCTCATGGAGTGGCTGCAAACCCGCATCTGGCCAGCGGAGGCCCGTTTGACCGAAGAGGATGTCTATTGGGGAACCCGTCTGGCCTGTCTGGAGATGATCCGTTCCGGCACCCTCTGCTTTGCCGACATGTATTGGCATTTTCCTGGCGTGGCCCGTGCGGTGGAGCACAGTGGTCTGCGGGCGGCTCTGGGGGCCGTCATGATCGATGTGGAAGGGGAAAAACAGGCGAAAGCGTGCCGGTATGCCACGGAGAAGTTTTATGAAGAGGCCATGGGCTATTCGGACCGGATCCGTTTCACCCTGACCCCTCATGCCATTTATACAGTCAGTCGCGACAGTTTGCGGTGGGTGAGGGATTTTGCCGCCCGGCATGATTTAATGGTTCAGATCCATCTTTCCGAGACCCGGCATGAGGTGGAGGAGTCTCTGCGGATGCACGGGCTGCCTCCGGCCCTCTATCTGGATCAACTGGGTCTGCTCCATCCCAAGGTGGTGCTGGCCCATGCGGTACACCTGGATGGGGTGGAGTGGGATCGGATCGCCCTGCGGGGGGCCACGGTGGTGACCAACCCGGTTTCCAATATGAAACTGGCAGTGGGGGGGATTTTTTCGCATCGTCAGGCGGCGATCCGGCGGATTCCCATCGCCCTGGGGACCGATGGGGCGGCTTCCAAC
Source organism: uncultured Magnetococcales bacterium (assembly GCA_903913345.1). GTDB lineage: Bacteria > Pseudomonadota > Magnetococcia > Magnetococcales > Magnetaquicoccaceae > Magnetaquicoccus. Next base: position 2,561 of record CAIWLA010000179.1, read on the forward strand.
AATGCCCTGGACATGTTTCAGGATATGAAAATATTGGCCCTGATCCAGAAACAGGCCGAGCAGGATCCCACCGCCTTGCCGGCCGACGAGGCGTGGGCCATCGCGACCGGTGCCAGGGCACCGGTTTTTGGTCAGAGTGGCCGGGTGGCCGTGGGAGAACCCGCCGATTTTATGCTGTTGCGCCATGCTGTCCCGGAGATGACCCCGACCCACCATTTTGTCTCCAATCTGGTCTATGCCGCCTCCGGGCAGTGGGTGGATACGGTTGTGGTGGCGGGGCGGGTGTTGATGCGCCACCGTCGTGTCGAGGGGGAGGAGGAGATTTGCCATGAAGTCAATCTCCGGGCGCGACGGGTGTGCCAGACCTGACCGAAGGGGGTGGTTGCTGCCCCGGACAACGCGACACCCTGGGGGAGACGACACCTGTTGCGGAAAGTTCTCTGGCCGATGTGGTGGTGCGACAGGAGAATGGTTTGGTGGCCTCCTGGTTGGGGGGACGGGTCCATTCAGGGTTGGTTGATCCAGTCGCTTGTTTTCGGAGGCCGTTTGTATACATTCCCGTTGAACCGGCACACCGGATGGAGGAGGGGCAATGAACACAATGTGGCAATGGCCGGGTGCTCGTTGGTGGAAGTTTGATTTTCATGCTCATACGCCAGCATCGCATGATTACGGAAAAGGACCGGATCAAGAGACCTTGCGGCATCGCACCGAGAGGGAGTGGTTGCTGGATTTTATGCGCGCTGAGGTGGATTGTGTCGCCATCACGGATCACAATACCGGAGCCTGGATCGACACGTTGCAAAGGGAATTATCGAAGATGGAATCCGAACAGTTGGACGAATTTCGTCCTCTTGTTCTGTTTCCTGGTGTCGAGTTGACCGTCAATGGCGGTTTTCACCTGTTGGCGTTGTTTGATCCAATCGAAACAAAAAGTACAGATATTGATCATCTGTTGGGATCTGTCGGTTACCCATCGAAGGATGGCCAGGAACGTGTCACTGAAAAGGGGGCCGTAGAGGTCATCGAGGAGATAGTCAAGCAGGGTGGTTTGGCCATCCCTGCCCATACGGAAAAGCACAGTGGGCTGTTCAAGGTAGTAAAAGGACAATCCCTGGCAGTAATCATCAACAGCGAACACCTGTTTGCCATGGAAGTGCATGATCCAGACAGCCCAAAACCTCCACCCTATATCGATAAGAAAATGGGCTGGACCGAAGTTTTGGGTTCAGATGCCCACCATCCCACTGGAGAGCGTTGTCCAGGAAGCCACTTTACCTGGGTCAAAATGGGACAACCAACACTGGAGGGGGTGCGACTGGCTTTACTGGATGGCGAGATCTCCATCAAGCGTTCCGACCAGTTTCCGGGGATCAATCCAAACGAACATGGACAATGGTGGATCGAATCGCTGACCGTGGACAAGGCGCGCTACATGGGATGCACCAGTCCTTTCGAGTGCGGTTTTAATCCGTGGATGAATGCCATTATCGGTGGACGGGGCACCGGCAAATCAACCCTGGCCGAATTTCTGCGTTTGACCCTGCGCCGAGAGGGCGAATGGCCCGACAGCCTGAAGAAGGATCTTGAAAAATATAGCAAGGTTTCACAATCACGCCAGGATGATGGATTGCTGACCGCAGACACTCGGTTGATGGTCATATATCGCAAGGATGGCGGGCGATATCGCGTCCAATGGACACCAAATGGTGGCGAGGAAATTCTTTCCGCGCTGGATGAAACCCATGCGTGGCAACCGACACAAGGGGTTGTCGCTGATCGGTTTCCTGTTCGAGTCTTCAGTCAGAAACAGATCTTTGAGTTTGCCAGGACGCCACGCAAACTCCTGGACATCATCGACAACGCTCTGGGAGAGGAACGCCGGACTTGGGCAACGCATTGGCGGGAAACCGAATCGGCCTATCTGTCGTTGCGCGCCAAGGAGCGGGAAATAGCGACAGGGTTAAAGGATGAGGAACGTATCCAGGGAGAATTGCTGGATGTAAAACGTCGTCTGACTGCTTTCGAGCAGGCAGAACACGCCGAAATTCTGAAAATCTACCAACATCGCAAGCAGCAGCAGCGATCCCTGGATACCTGGAAGGATTCATGGTCTGGTACGAGCGATCAATTACGGGCCATGGCGGAAGAAATGACGCCTGCTTCCATCGACCAGACTGTTTTTGATCCAGAGGATACCTCCGACCACGAGGTGATGGATGAAACCTCCCGTGTCGTCCGTCGCCTTGAGAAAATTGCGCGTATCGTTTTGCGCTTGGCCGAGCAGGCCGATGTCTGTTTGAGCCATTGGCAATCCGCACAGTTCGCCCCAAAATGGCAATCCACCCTCCGTGACGCAGAAGAAAAATATGAAACCTTGCGGAACAAACTCCGGGAAGAAAAAGCGGGGGAACCCAATGAGTTCGGCAAACTTCTCCAACAACGGCATGCTTTGGAGCAGCAATTGGCTGACATGGCATCACGGCGAAAACTCCGGGAAGATGTGCGCTGTCAGGCTGACGAGAAATTGACCTGTCTGGCGACGTTGCGCAGATCATTGACAGATATGCGCAGTCAATTTCTCAAAAAGGTTCTGACCAACAATCCGTATGTCAAAATTTTTGCGGTACGATTCGGAGACGCTGATCTGTACGAGGATCGCCTGCGGGGTTTGATCGATTGCAACCACGGAAAATTCGACAAGGATATCGGCACTGTTGGCCAGGATGGTTTGATCGGGTTGATCAAGCAGAACAATCCAGAGGATGGTGTTGCCAAACTGAAGCAGGTGGTCAGAAATCTCGCTGCCACAGGGAAGAGCAGTGAATATACGGCAAAGGATCAAAGGTTTGTCACCAGACTACGGGAATTACCGCCTGAGCGATTGGATCGGCTGGATCTCTGGTTTCCAGACGATGCATTGGATGTGCGTTACTGTAGCTCCGGCAATGGGAAAAAATTTCAGAGTATACACACAGGGTCACCCGGACAGAAAACAGCGGCCATACTTGCCTTTCTCCTGTCGCACGGTGCTGAACCATTGATCCTGGATCAACCCGAAGACGATCTGGATAATCAGTTGATCTATGAACTGATCGTGGCCCAACTGAGAACCATCAAGCAAAATCGCCAAGTCATTGTGGTCACACATAATGCCAACATTGTGGTCAATGGTGACGCGGAGTTGGTCATGGCTTTGGGTGTCAGCAATGATCAGACCAACCCAACCTGTACGGGCAGTTTGCAGGAACAAAAGGTCCGCGAGGAAATTTGTCGCATCATGGAGGGTGGCGAGGAGGCATTCGAACGGCGTTATCGCCGCATTGCCCATGGAGGCCGACGTGTTTGACAGTACAGAGGAACTGCTGCGGAAAATCCAACTGGGAGAGGATACCTTTCTCGAACTCAAGGCTGTTGTCATGGCGGGCAACAAGGTCAAGGCTCCTGCCCGTGCCGATTTGGCCGATGAGGTGGCGGCCATGGCCAATACGGCCAATGCCGTCATTGTTTTTGGAGTGGACGACAAAACACGGGAGATAATCGGTCTTTCCAGGCAGCATCTGGATGATGTGGAACGATATGTCTTTGAAGTGTGCAACGAGAGTATAAAACCGCCCGTTCTGTTTCGTTCCTTGCGCATGGAACTGCCGGATACAATGGGATTGCCAAAAGCCATCTTGAAAGTCGACATTCCACGCAGTCTGTTTGTCCATAAGAGTCCTGGCGGATATTTTCACCGCCAGGGCAGTTCAAAACGCGAGATGGATACGCCGGTGTTGTCCCGCTTGTTGCAGCAGCGCAGTCAAGCCCAACTCATCCGGTTTGATGAACAACCCGTTCCAGAAACGGTGCTGTCCAACATGGATGAACCTTTGTGGCGGCGATTTCTGGGCATACACACCACTGAGCCAGTGACGACCCTGCGCAAACAGGGTCTGCTTAAAGCGGATGACGATGGAACGGAACGGGCCACGGTCGCTGGCCTGTTGATGTGTTCCAGAAAACCGGCCCAATGGTTGCCGAGTGCCTTCATCATGGGTGTTCGCTATCGTGGATCGCGGCAGGATTCCAACCAGCAGTTGGATGCCTCGGAGTGCCATGGTCCCCTGGATGAACAGATCAGGCTTGCCATGGGATTTGTACGCCGCAACATGTCCGTGGCGGCCAGGAAACAACCCGGCAGGGTCGAATGGCCCCAGTTCAGTATGCGGGCGGTGTTTGAGGCGGTGGTCAACGCTGTGGCGCACCGGGATTATTCCATTGCCGGATCGAAAATCCGGCTCTTTATGTTTGACGACCGCCTTGAACTCTATTCGCCGGGAACACTACCCAACACGATTACCATCGATAATTTACCCCTGCGTCAAGTGACCCGAAACGAATTGCTGACAACGTTGCTGGCGCGTTGTCCAGTTGATGGAGGCGACGAAGGTCTGACGCGCCAATATTTTATGGAAAAACGCGGTGATGGTGTGCCGATTATCATGGAGGAAAGCCTCAGAAACTCTGGCCGGTTGCCGGAATATCGTCTGATTGACAATACGGAACTCCTGTTGACCATTTACGCGGCCAATCCAGAGCATGCCGAAGGGGATACGTGACAGAAAAACCGACTCTGTGCTTTGAACACCTCTATTTTGGGCTGAAACATGCAACCGATCCTGGCTGAAACCGCTCTGGAACTGACCATTTTGCGCACACAGGGCCGGGAACGCGCCTTTCTGGTCACCCTGGTGGGGAATGGGCCATCCCGCGCGGGTCATCTGGTCTCTGCCCCCTCCTGGCAGGCCGTGCATCTCCTGGTGGACGGCTTTCGGCAACTGTTCAAGGCGGTGCCCGCCGGGGCCGGGGAGGATGCCCTGTCGACTCCCTCCCGCAGCGGGCGCGTTCAATCCCTCCTGTTGCACAGCGTGGGCGTGGAGCTGTTTCACCTCTGGTTGGCACCGTTCTGGTCGGCGATCGAGGCGGGTTTGCGGGGGAGACCACCGCTGGTCTTGACGGTGGTCTCCGATGTCCCGGAGATATTAAACCTTCCCTGGGAGCTGCTCCACTGTCCAGACGGCCCTCTGCTGGGGTTGGATGAACGGGTCGCACTCCGGCGGCGACCGGTTGGCGGCTGGTCGGATGGCGGGTCGGATGCGGCGGGGGAATCTCTGGACCCCGGTTGCCTGCGTGTGCTGTTGCTCTCTTCGGCCCCCGGTGGATTCCAGGGGGAGGCGGAAAACAGTTTTGCACGGTTTTTGCTTCCTGCTGCGGAGGAGCAACCTCCCATCGCGTTTTCGGTGGTGCAGAGGGCGACCCGTGCCGAATGGCACCGGTCTCTGGAACGGGTCCGGCCACATCTGGTTTACCTGACCGGTCCCGCGCTGATCAGTGGCGAGCGGGGGTTTTTTGGCTTCGAGGATGAGCAGGGCCAGGCGGATCCCCGTTCCGCCGACGAGTTGGCCGAGGCGTTGTGTGCGGATGGCGATCTGCTCCTGGTCGTGGTGGCCGGACGGGAGAGGGGCCGCCCCCCGCCGGTGGCGGCGGTGGGTGCGTTGTGTCAGGGATTGGTCGGTCACGGGGTGGCGAGGGCATTGGCCTGGCCCGGTTTGTTGACGGATCCTCTCTCCGGTGCCTTTTTCCAGGCTCTCCTGCACACCATGCGGATGGGTGCCACGATTGATCAGGCCATTTGCCGGGCGCGGTGTGCTGTACAGCCCGATTGTGAACGTGCGGGGTACCCCGCCTGGGTGTTGTCCGCTTTGTACGCCCGCTCCCATCGTATATTCCCTTGAACCCTTGTGTGACGGTGCTGTGATGCGACCTCTCCCCACCCCGATCGCGATTCAACCGTTGGCGGGATTGACCGATGGTTTTGTGCCGCCCCATGATCCGGTTTACGGGGAGATCCAGCGGTTGTTGCCCGATTTGCAGGGGGGACAGGTGCAGGTTCTTCTGTTGAGCGGGCGGGCCGGGAGCGGCAAAACCCGACTGGCCAGCGGTTTGGCCCAGTCGTTGCGGCAGCATGGCTGGATCCCCCTGGCCCTGGCGGCCACCCCCTTTCAACCCTTGAGTACCGGTCGTCTTTTGGCCGCGTTTGCCACCGCCCTGGCCCGGCATGATGGGGCGGATGCCGCCCAGGTGGTGAGCAATCCCCTGGTGGATTTGTCCGAACGATTGCGGGTTGTGGCGGCGGTCATGCGGCGTCAATGGCCCGGTGTGTTGGTACTGGATGGGCTGGAAAGTTGTCTGGATCCCGAAACGGCCCTCTTTCTGGAACCCGCCATGGGGGCGTTTTGGGCGGATCTCCTGGGTCACGGCTCTGGATTGTCTCGGGTGGTGATCACCAGTCGCCTGCTCCCGGTGGTGGCGGATCCCCCGACGCCCTCTGTGGCCTATCGGCAAGAGGGTCTGCGGGCTGACAAGGAGAGACGAACGGTCTCTCTGTCGGATCGTCAGTTGGCGGCGGTGCGAGGGTTGGATGGAGCGGCCTGGGCCGCCGTGATGGCCATGACGACCTGGCATTATCCGGTCCCCGTGGCGGGTTATTGCGCCGTGACACAACAGACCCCGGACCAGCAGGACGCCTTGTTGCAGTGGCTCGAACGGAAAGGACTGGCCCAGTCCCATGCCCGGCCCGGCGTGGAGCCTCTCTGGTCTCTTCATCCCCGGTTGCGTGGTCTCTTCGATACAGAAAAGCCCCGTGCCCATGCCGACAGGCCACATGCACGGGCGGGCGAATATCTGTTGGATATGGCCACCAGAGGGCAGCAGGAGGCACTGGGTCTGGGTTGGTTGGATCTCTCCCTGGAGGCCGTGGGCCATTTTTTGCAGTGTGCCGCCGATCGGCGTCACGACCGGTTTGCACGGGTGTTGCAGGCGGCGACCCCGGTCAACGATTTTTTGTCTCGACAGGGTTTTTTTTGGGAACAGGAGAGACTCAATCGGGGGCTGTTGGCCATTTGCGACCACCCGCGCCCCCTCTATCTGACCGCCATGGCCTTGTTGCGACGGGATGGCCAGGAGGAGGCGCGCAGACTGCTTGAACGGGTCTTGACCTTCGGGGAGGCACTGTTTCCCAGGGAGAATGCCCTGGCCCTGTTTGATCTGGCCGCGCTGATGCGGCATGAGCAGCCGGAAGAGGCCAGGGAAAAGCTGCTCAAGGCGTTGGCCATCAATCAGCGGGTGGAAGACCGTTCTGGCCAGGCGGTATGCCATGCCCATCTGGGATTTTTGGGGTTGCAACAGGCGGATATGGAGGTGGCCCAGAGTCATCTGGAGTCCGCGCTGGCCTTGTGCCGTGCCCTGAATGATCCAACCGGCATCGCCAATCTCCTGCCATGGACCGGGGATTTGCTCTGGCGCGTTGGCAATCTGGTGGCGGCCCGGTCCCATTTTCAGGAGGCCCTCCAGTTATTGCCTCCCCATGACAACCCGGAGGTGGAGGCCCAGTTGCATCACCGTCTGGCCATCATGGATCTGGGCGAAGAACAGTTTGACCAGGCCCTGGCTGGCTTTTTGCGGTCCCTGGAGATTCGACGGGCGATGGCCAATCAAAAGGGCGAGGCGGTCACCTTTTTTCAGTTGGGACGGCTGGCCAAGGCCAAGGGCAACGCCTGGGACAGCTTGCGGTTTTTGGGGTTGTGCCAGCGCATCGGCGAGGAACTGGGGGATCCCGATGCGGCACACATGTTGACTTTGTTTCATGAACTGGCGGTGACTGCCCTGGGTCTGGACCAGACGGCCGCTCACGCCCTGTTGGATGAAGTCTGGGCGGATTATGGCCGGGATCGGGGTCAATCCTTGATTGCCCAGGCGTTTAAAAACGGATGATCACTTCGGTGTGCTTAAGGAGAATACCATCATGAAAGCAGGGAAAGTCCTGGTTGCCCAGGGAGGCGGCCCAACGGCTGTGATCAACCAGTCCCTCGTCGGAGCGGTTCTGGAGGCCAGAAAATTTCCCCTGGTGGAACGGGTTTATGGTGCCCTGCATGGGGTCAAGGGGATTGTCAACGAGGATTTTCTGGATCTGACCCAGGAGACGACGCACAATCTGGAACGGGTGGCCGCCACCCCCGGTTCGGCACTGGGATCGACCCGGGACAAACCCGATGAGGCCTATTGTGCCGAAATTCTAAAGGTGCTCATCGCCCACAATATTCGCTGTTTTTTTTATATTGGCGGCAACGACAGTTCGGACACGTTACGGATTGTCCAGGAGTTTGCCCAAAAGTTGCACTATGATTTGATTACGATACATATTCCAAAAACGATTGACAATGACCTGGTCGTCAACGACCATACGCCGGGCTACCCTTCGGCGGCCCGTTTTGTCATCAGTGCCTTTGCGGGTCTCAATCTGGACAATCGGGC
>CAIWLA010000180.1 GCA_903913345.1 uncultured Magnetococcales bacterium
CCCTGAATCCCTTGCCAACGAGAAAGAACAGGATAACCGGACAGACGCCGTGATCAAACGGTTGAATCTGTTGTTCTCTGGCAAGGCCGAAATCCTGGGCAGGCCCAAGTCTTTACCGGTGCTGAAACCCGTGTATTCATCCGGCACTTCCGATCGGTATCCGGTCACTCCAGAAGTGGACGAAATAGCGGAAAGTGATTATGAGAGGTTATTCAAAGAGGGTCGATTGAATCGGGGAAAGAACACCCCCTGTGCCATCCTGGTGAATAACATTGAACAACCCAATGACCGACCCACCTTGTATTATCAATCCACCGATTATTTGACTGTCAGGGCATTGCGCCATTCTGGAGAAAAACCGCCCGTCATCAGTGCAAGTGTTTTTCCTTTTTCGATTCGCAAAAGGAAACTCCTGTTGCATCGGCGAAACGAACGTTCTGCCACCTATCCGGGTTGTTTCCACTCCTTTGGCGGTGCCTACATGCCACCCACGGAGACCGCAACGACCGGCGATGGCAAAAGTTTGCTAATAACCATGCAGCGGGAATTGATTGAAGAAACCGGTCTTGCCCTGCACTGGCAGGATGATCTCCCACTGCTGTTGATCAAGGAACCGGAAACCGGATTTATTCAGTTGGCCTTTGTGGGCGTTCCGGTTAATGACGAAGAAATGCAGTTACAGAAACCGTCGTGGGAAGGCTTTATCACTGAGGTTCTCTTCGACCAATTAGAGACATTTATCCTGCACCGGACGGACGTATTGCCTGCCTTGTGGGTGCCGACCGGTTTGCTTCTGCTTCTGTATTGGCTGGGAATGGGTGCCCCCGGCTGCGATGCGGAGGAACGATTTGATGGAAAAACCGCCCGCGAACTGTTTGAAAATATCATGAAAAAATTGGAGCAGTCGGAGGGTGCTGTCCTGGGCCATTTTCTGGGCAGCCCGAATATCAATCTCCCCGCATCCGTCTGACGTTTCCCTCGCGTGAAAGCAGCCGGGTAAAGCATCACCGTTCTGAACATCGTCATCCTGAATCCGTGGGCCTTTTTCCTGGCCTGACGGCATAAGGAGGCCCAAAACCCCGACCCATGGCACATGACCACCTCTCCCCCCCTCCTCTACCTCTGCGAAAAACCCTCCCAGGCCCGTGACATTGCCCAGGTGGTGGGGGCCACATCGAAACGGGAAGGCTATCTGGAAGGGCCTCAGTGCCGGGTGACCTGGTGCCTGGGACACCTCCTGGAAATGGTGATGCCGGAGAGCTATCGACCGGAATGGAAAACCTGGCAGATGGAGACCCTACCCATCCTCCCTGCGCAGTGGCAACTGACGGTACGCCAGCCGGTCGCCAAGCAGTTTGCGGTGATCAAACGGTTGCTGCCCCAGGCCAGAGAGGTCATCGTCGCCACCGATGCCGACCGGGAGGGAGAGACCATCGGACGGGAGGTTTTGACCCAGTGCGACTACCGGGGCAGGGTATCCCGCCTGTGGCTGTCGGCCCTGGACGAGACCAGCATTCGCAAGGCCTTGAACGCCATCCGTCCGGGCCAGCAGACCGAACCCCTGTACCAGGCCGGCCTGGGTCGGGCCAGGGCCGACTGGCTGGTGGGGATCAATCTCTCCCGCGCCTATACCCTGCTCGGTCGCTCCATGGGTCATGACGGTGTGTTGACCGTTGGTCGAGTACAGACCCCCACCCTGAAACTGGTGGTGGATCGGGATCGGCGAATCGAAAATTTTCAACCCATCCCTTTTTTTAATCTTCATGTCCAACTGCAGGTGGAACACGGCACCTTCCGCGCCCAGTGGCTGCCCGACCCGGCCATCGCCGATGCCGAGGGGCGGTGTCTGGATCGCGCCGTGGCCGAAGAGGTGGCCCATCTGGTGCAGGGGGCAACCGGTCTCATCCAGGCCGCCCAGACCAAACGGGTGAAAGAACCCCCTCCTCTCCCCCTGGATCTCTCCAGCCTGCAACAGGAAGGTTCCCACCGCTGGGGCATGAGTGCCACACAAACCCTGGCGGTGGCTCAGGCCCTGTATGAAACCCACAAGGTGATCACCTATCCCCGGACCGATTGCCGGTATCTGCCCGTCAGTCAATGGCAGGAGGCCACCCGCATTGTGCGGGCCATCGCCCAGGCGGATCCCGTGCTGGCCCCACTGGTGCAACAGGCCGATGCCGGTCTGCGCTCCAGGGCCTGGGATGACAAAAAAATAACCGCCCACCATGCCATCATCCCCACCGGTGCCTCCATCCAGGTGGCCCGTCTCTCCGGGGATGAAATGCGGATTTATGACCTGATTTGTCGGCATTATCTGGCCCAATTTTTCCCGCCCTTCGAATATGATCATACGGTGATCGATGCCCGGATTGCCCGGCATCTCTTCCGGGCCAGCGGTCGGGTGTCCATCGCCCCCGGTTGGCAAGAAGTCTTGCGTTCGCAGCCCCCACCCCGCCGCAAGGGGCAACCCGATGCACCGCTGGCCGCCCCGGACGGTGCCCAGGAGCCGGACCAACCACCGGAACAGCCCCTCCCCCTGGTCAAAAAGGGCGAACCGGCCCAGGTGAAAGAGAGCCAGGTGGCGGAAAAGCAGACCCGACCCCCCGACCGGTTTACCGAAGGCACGCTCATCCAGGCCATGAAACAGGTGGGCAAGACGGTGGACAATCCCCGTCTGAAACAGATTTTGCGGGAGACCGCCGGGATTGGCACGGAGGCAACCCGCGCCTCGATCATTGACCATTTGCTGAAGCGACAATTATTGGCCAAAGAGGGCAAAAAACAGGTGGTCAGTACCCACGCTGGCCGGATGCTGGTGGATCTGCTGCCCAACAGTGTCACGGATCCGGCCACCACCGCCGTCTGGGAACAGGCCCTGGAGGATATTGCCCAGGGCCAGGGTTCGCTGGCGGCGTTTCAGGAGAAGGCGGTCATCTGGGTAACACGCTTGATCGGCCAGGTCAAGATCAAGGCCGAGGGCACTGTCGGCGGGATACCCGGCCCACGGGTGGCCGTGGCGACCGGGGATTCTCTCCCGACCTGTCCCCGCTGCGGACGCCCCATGCGTCAACGCCAGAGTGCCCAGGGGGCGTTTTGGGGCTGTTCCGGTTATCCCGCCTGCCGGGAGATCCGGCCCGACGCCTCCGGGAAGGGGCTTGGCCAGGTGGTACAGGCTGGCCAAAACTGTCCGCAGTGCCATACGGGTCAACTGGTGGAACGCACCGCCAGCCGGGGGAAAAACCGGGGGAGCGGGTTTATGGGTTGCAGCCGGTATCCCGCCTGCCGATTCACCCAGGCAACGGGCATAAAGCCACCCTGAATAGACCGCACCCCCCCGGAAAGGTTGCCGCATCAAAAGGTCTTGGTGAGGGAAAACACCACATTTCCCCCGCCCAGATTAGTGGTATCGGTGCCCAATGGCACTTAGATAGCCGTAACTTCATATTTCTTCAGGGATAACCTAGCCACCGCTCTCGGTTCATTCAGCCGGGGGTATGGCTTCGGACGACGTTTTACTACTCGTGGTTC
>CAIWLA010000181.1 GCA_903913345.1 uncultured Magnetococcales bacterium
ATAATCCACCGCACCCAGGGCCAACCCTCTGGCCTCGTCTTCGACGGAATTTTTGGCCGTCAGGAAGATGATCGGAATATCCCTGGTTTTTTCATTGACCTTCAGGCGTCGGCATACCTCATAGCCATCCACGTCGGGCATCAGGATATCCAGCAGGATCAGGTCGGGCGGTGGATCGGCATTGGCAATGGTCAACGCCTGCACACTGTCGAGTGCGACAAGACGCACATAGTCGGAGAGAATCTGCCGTAACACAGCTATGTTTTCCTGGACATCATCCACAATCAGGATGCGCTTTTTGCCAGACGTGCCACTCATGTCATATCCTCCCTGCTCAGATTGGCCAGAAGGGCAAAAATTTTGTCTATGCTTTGCAAGGCGGCGGACGAAGCGTAGCGGGAGAGGTGTTTTTCCACTTCCAACCATAATGGCCTGGTTTCCCGCGTATCCAGATGTGTCTTGAGTGCCCCCATCACTTCATCGGTTTCGGTATTGCCCTGGCGCACGAGGTCCGCCAATTCGGTCAGTAAGGCCCTGGCTTGCACCAGGTCCACTGGCCGATCATTTCGCATCGACGATATGACCTCCACCGGTGGTGCGGGCCAACGGGCTACAGCATCCAGGATGGCCTGTAGAGCGGTCGTCAAATCCAGCAGGAGATGGGACTTGAGTGGGCGATCTTCCCGCTGGATGGCCTCTTCCAACGCCAAAGCCGCCTGATGGAGAACAGTGGCCCCCAACGAACCCGATACGCCCTTGATGCTGTGAACGATGCGCGCCGCATCTTCCAGGCGGTTCGCCGCAAAAGCCGCTTGTAACAGTGCGGCTGTTTGGCCTTGTTGCTCAGCAAAATGAATGAACAACCCCTTCAAGAACCCCTCGTCACCGCCGGTACGGGCCAAACCTACCGCTCTATCCACACCCGGAATTTCCGAAAGAATGATCTCTGCTCCTGACGTCATGTTCGTCGCCGGAATGGCCTCTACCTTCAAGTTGGGAGTGGCAGACCGAGACGGGATCCAATGGGCCAACAGGGCATAGAGCCGATTGGGCTGGATGGGCTTGGCTAAGTGTGCATTCATACCCGCATCCAGACACTGCCGCCGTGCCTCGTCCAGGGCATGGGCGGTCATGGCAATGATGGGCAGCGTTTGCAGATGGGGACGGCGGCGGATATGCCGCGTCGCTTCCAGGCCATCCATCACCGGCATCTGCACATCCATCAGCACCCCGTCAAAAACAGTACTCTCCAACCGATCCAACGCCTCCTGGCCGTGATTGGCTATCGTCACGGTGACACCCACCCGTTGCAACAGCCCCTGGGCCACCTGTTGATTGATAGGGTTATCCTCCACCAACAGGAGATGCATCCCACCCAGGGACGCCTTGGCGGTAATCTCTTCCAGCATGGACCGCTCCGACCACCGGGGCGCGGCGACGGTCTGCCCACCAAAAACTCCCAGGATGCTATTAAACAACTGGGAAGCGGTGACGGGTTTGCGTAAGAGTTGCGTTACGCCCAATTGGTGGGCCTGACGCATGAGCCCTTCCCCGCCAAAAGCAGTGAGCAGGATAATATTTGGCTGATCGCCAAATTCCGCCTTAATCCGACGGGCGGTCTCAATACCATCCATGCCCGGCATACGCCAGTCCAGAAGTACCAGATCAAACGGTTTTTCAATGGCATTGGCCGTGCGAATCCGCTCAAGAGCTTCCCCGCCTGACTGGACCAAACCAACCTCAAAGTTCCATGCGGAAAGGGTTTTTTCGATAATTTCAAGAAACAGGGGACTATCATCCACCACCAAAATTTTTCTGCTTTGCAAGGTCTCCGGGCAAATGCGAATATTTTCCGCCAGCGAGGAACGGCATTCCATGACAACATCAAAGCGAAAGAGACTTCCTTCCCCTGGAACGCTCTCCACATGGATCTCCCCACCCAGTAGAGCCGTCAAGCGTTTACAGATGGCCAACCCTAAACCGGTGCCTCCATACTTGCGCGTAATGGAACTGTCCGCCTGGACAAAGGGTTCGAACAGGCGGGTCACCTGTTCCGGGGCAATGCCAATGCCTGTAT
>CAIWLA010000182.1 GCA_903913345.1 uncultured Magnetococcales bacterium
GCTCCAGGGATGGCCGCCTTGCGCGACAGTCGACCGACCGCCATCAATCTGGTCTGGGCGATCGAGCGGTTGCGGCCCCTGTTGGACGGGGTTGAGCCGGACCGGGTGCCGGACCGTCTGTTGTGTGAAGCGGAGGCCATTCGCCAGGAGGATATTGAATCCTGTCATGCCATGGGTCGGTTGGGGGCGGCCATCCTGCCCATGACCGCCCAGCGCACCATTGCCCTTTTGACCCATTGCAATGCGGGTGCCCTGGCCACAGCCGGGTATGGGACGGCACTGGGGGTGGTGCGGGCGGCAACCCACCGTTTTGACCAGGTTCGGGTCTATGCCACGGAGACGCGCCCCTATCTGCAAGGGGCGCGATTGACCGCCTGGGAGTTGTTGCGGGATGGCATTGACACCACTCTGATCACCGATGGGATGGCCGGGCACCTCATGAGCCGAGGCATGGTGGAGGCCGTGGTGGTCGGGGCCGACCGGGTGGCCGCCAATGGGGATGTGGCCAACAAGATTGGCACCTATCCCCTGAGCGTGCTGGCCAATCGGCACCAGATCCCCTTTCTGGTCGCCTGCCCGCTCTCCACCATTGATTGGGCGACGGCCACGGGGGCGGATATTCCCATCGAAGAGCGGCCAGCCGAGGAGGTCACCCATTGCCTGGGGCGACGCACCGCTGCCCAGGGTGTCCGGGTATTCAATCCCGCGTTTGATGTGACCCCTGCCTCTTTGATCTCGGCACTGGTCACGGAAAAGGGGGTCATTCATGCCCCCGATGCCGAAAAAATGGCCCGACTGGGCCGCTGAACGGCCACGCGGCCTGAACAGTGAGGCGATTTATTTTCTTACGCAGGCGGAAGGGACATGGTACTCTTGCGCCGTGTGTAAACGAAACAGGCCATACAAGGTGATCCGGGCGTGGTGGTATTCCTGAGTACCGATGTGCAACGGCGGGCTTATGCCCGGATTGACGATTTTCTGCCTCTCTCCTGGAGAGTGGTGGATCCGGATGAGCACGAGCAGGTCGCGGTTTTTTTTGAAAAAAATCGCTGTTTTCCCCCGAAGCCGGGGGACGATGTGCGGCGACTGCTGACCACCCTGACCGCCAGCCACGAACTGGCGCAGTTGCGACAAAGACAGCCTGATTTGGCCCACGTCCTGGAGCAGGTGGATGCCAAAATCAACCTGGTCTTGCGGTTGCTTCACCCGACGTTGGTTGAACACTCTCTGGTCCCGACCCGTGTCACCCTGAGTGGCAGCGGGATGGCCTTTTGGGCCAAGGATCCCTCGTTGACGGCGGGCGATTTTTTGGAAATACATCTCACCCTCGCTGTGGATGCGTTGGTAACGGTCGGTTTTTTTGTCCGTGTGCTGCGTCTGGAACCGGCGGATGAGACGGGTGAGATCCCGGTGGTCTGTCAATTCGAGCCGATTCTGGATGACCATCGTGAACAGATTATTCAGCATGTTTTCAAGCGACAAGCCAATATGTTGCGCGTCCAGCGGGGTTTATGATGACAGGGCCGGGACGGCAACGAATGGGTATGAACGCCGCCAGGGTGCCAATCCATCCTGAGGTATATGTGGGCGCGCAGCCCCCTGATCGACACGAGCAAAAGGAATGAGAACGATGGATCTGGCAACAGTTATTGGACTTGTCATGGGCTTTGGTCTGATGGTGGTGGCGATCCTGATGGGTGGTACTCTCAGGATGTTCCTGGACGCGCCCAGCCTGATGATCGTGTTGGGTGGCGTGGTGGCCACGCTGTTTGTCAAGTACCGAATGAGTGAAGTCCTCTCGACGATGGTGGTGGTCACGAAGGCCTTTGTCAACGAACGTCCAGATGTGGAGCGGATGATTGGTCAGTTGATTGACATGGCCAATGTGGCCCGCAAGGATGGCATTCTGGCGTTGGAAAAGATGAAATCGCCGGATCCTTTCCTGCAAAGTGCCATCAATCATTGCGTGGATGGTGCCGATCCGGATTTTCTGGAGGTGGTTTTGACCAAGAATCTGGACTACCTGACGGCACGGCATCAGCGGAGTATCAGCATTCTGGATACCATTGCGGAGATGGCTCCCGCGTTTGGGTTGGTGGGCACCCTGATTGGTTTGGTGCAAATGTTGGCCAACATGTCTGATCCCAATACCATTGGACCGGCCATGGCCCTGGCCCTGATGGCGACGCTTTATGGGGCCGTACTGGCCAATCTGGTGGCCACCCCTTTGAGTGGCAAATTGACCCTCTACAGCGAGGATGAACAACTGGTTCGCCGGGTGATCATTGATGGGATGGTGGGCATTCAGAAGGGGAGCAATCCCCGCATGTTGCAAGAGGCACTCCGGGCGGCCCTGCCACCGAAAAAGAGATCGGTCTGATTGGCCACTGATCACCGGCCTGTCCGCGGGAAGCCGTGATGACAGTACCCCGTTCGCCTGGCAGGAGAGGGGCATCGTCCACCCCCTTGACCTTCATTGGCATTCTGTTGCTGCTCTTTTGTGCCCTCCTTCTGTTGCTCTCTCTCTCCCAGTTTAACCGGGTAAAATTAGACAAGGCCTCGGATTCATTGAGGAGTGCCTTTGGCCTGCGGCGGCTGCAACCGGTGACGGTGCTGTCCTCTTCTGGCAGTGTGAAGGGGGGGGTCGAGTTTCAACAGGAGGTTGGCCTGGTCCGTCTGAAAGAGCAGATGGAGGGGCTTCTGGCCGGTCTGGTGGATCAGGGCGGAGTGGAGTTGGCGGAGACGGAGCAGGGGTTCCTGATGCGGTTTGACAATCGGGTTTTATTTGAACCCGGTCGGTTTATTCTGCGGGATGAGATCAAGGCACCTCTGCAACAATTGGCCCACCTGTTGGTTGGTATGCCCAATCTGGTTCGTGTCGTGGGGCACACCGATGATCAACTCCCTGCGTCGGATGCCCCCTTCAAGGATAACTGGTCGCTCTCTGCGGTTTATGCGGCGATCGTTGTCCAGTTTCTCACCACAGAGGGTGATCTGGTGCCCCGTCGCCTGGAGGTCAGGGGGATGGGGCAGTACGCCCCGCAGGCGGACAATGAGACGGAAGCCGGTCGTGCCAAAAACCGGCGGACGGAGATTATCGTTTCACGGGAGACCCTGGCGACCGTGGGGTTACATCCCGCTGAAAGAGGGGCCATGGTCAGGCCGGTACAACCCTTGGTCGTCTCTCCGGTGGCCAAGCCATAATCGCCTCTCTCGGCTGGAAGGGGCTATTCAGGCCCGCGCCGTGTCTCGATCCTCTCCCGCAATCGCTGCATATCGTCGGCATGTCCCAGGCAGACCAGGGTATCCCCCGGTCGGATGATCACATCGCCACGGGGGTTGAAGATCATTTTGTCCTGCCTGGGGAGGATGCCCACCACGATGACGTTGTACTCCAGGCGGATGAGGGAATCACGCAGGGAGATGTTTTCAAACCGGGAGAGAGGCGGCAAAGACAACTCTTCCATTTCCAATTCGGCATAGTCGGTCTTCATGACCAGATCCAGAAAATGGAGGGCGGTGGGTCGCAAGGCGGAGTGGGCCAGTTGCAACCCGCCGATCTGGCTGGGAGAGACCACGCGGGTGGCCCCCAGTTTCAGCAATCTCTTTTCGGCACCGGGGGTGGCACTGCGGGCGACTATCGTGCAATGCGGGGCGAGATCCCGAACAAGCAAGACGATTGAAATATTGGTTATTTCGTCATTGACAGTAATGATGACCCCCTTGGCCTTGGCCAGATTCAACCGTTTCCAGGTCAGTTCATCTTGCAGCGCGCCCTGGATGGCCAACCACTCTTCCCGAATGGCGGACTCTACCCGGTCTGCCCGTTGGTCGATCCCCACGAAGGGTTTTCGTTCGGCGTTCAGATTGCCGCAGACCACGCGCCCCATTTCCGACAAACCACACACGATATAATGGTCGGCAAGCAGTGCAATTCGGTTTTCCATACGATTTTCCCTCAGATAAAGGAGATGTTCCGTCAGAGCGGTAATCAATATCAGGGAGAGGAAGGTGGTGATGGTTATCCCCACGATCACCCCAATCATGGCAACAGCCTGTCCCAGGGTGGTATGGGGCACGATATCCCCGTATCCCAGGGTGGCCACCGTGACGACCGTCCAGTAATAGGCGTCCCACAGGGAATGGATGCGTGGGTTGTGGCCGCGTTCCACCACAAAAAAGGCGATGGCCACCAGGCTCCACAAGACGGTCGTGACGATCAACAGTGAGGTCAACTCCTGGGAGTGTCCCCTGAGTACCGTTTTGACCACGGAAAGTTGGCGGGAGTAACGGAACAATTTCAGGATGCACAATACCCGCAACACGGGTATGACTTTGAAAAAATGGAAAAGAGGCAAACAGGCGATCAAGTCAATGATGGCCATGGGCTGCTTCATCCATTGCCATTTGCGGGCCAGGGCGTAGCGTATGGCGCGCAGGACGATGATCCAGCGTTCAAACCGGTGGCGTCGTCGCTGTCGGGCATAGGCGTCACGAAAATCGTCGGTCAGATCGGATGCAACCCACCAGCGCAGACCATATTCGATCAGAAAGAAACCGGTAAACAGGGTCGCCAATTGCTCCAATACTTCTCTGTCGAACGGGGACAAATGGGGGTCGGTATCCCGGATGACCACCAGCAGAGCGGCGATGA
>CAIWLA010000183.1 GCA_903913345.1 uncultured Magnetococcales bacterium
AATAATAAGAATATTTTCGATGCAAATAACGGAACGGAACTAGACCCGGTGCAGACGACGGCGTTTTTTGAAGGCCACCAGTCCCAGTACACCACCAATGATGCCAACGGCCAACGCAGGGGGCCACCACTCGGTCCGCTCGCCAATACGAACCGGCAAATCCACGATATACGGCTCGCCTTGGGCCATAAACTCGGCGGTCAGAATATAGTCCGCCTCTTCACTGAAAACCACAACCTGCCGATAAATATTGT
This sequence comes from uncultured Magnetococcales bacterium, assembly GCA_903913345.1. Taxonomy (GTDB): domain Bacteria; phylum Pseudomonadota; class Magnetococcia; order Magnetococcales; family Magnetaquicoccaceae; genus Magnetaquicoccus. Next base: position 255 of record CAIWLA010000183.1, read on the forward strand.
CCGTGGGCATCTGGGTTCCCAACGCCTCCCGCCGCTTGTCCCCCCACCAACGGTCATCACTGACAAAAAAGTGAACCGGTTCGCTGAGGGGAACATGGGTATCCAGATGGGTGGCATAGAGCTTGACCCGACTCTCCTCGCCCGCCTTCGGAAAGGCCGGATAGATCATCATGTTGACCGTATAGTGGCCAATCAGGGTCTCCACCAGGATGGCGGGTGGGGTCCGCGAATCCTCATTCCAGATATAGGCCGGTCGCCCCAAAACATGATGGGCCAAGGCGGTATTCCCGATCAACAGGATCAATAGACCCAACAGACTCAGGACAATGGTTCGTGCCACGGTCATGACTGGCAGACCCCCTAAAACGGCAACATCCCAGGCGGCGACTTCTCCCCTCCACCCGGTGGCACGGACGGGGTTTGCGCAGCGGGGCCAGGAGACAAGGCGACTGTTGGCGGCAGGGCATTCTCCGCAATAATACTCTCCGGGGCATATTTGGCCAATGAACGATCGACGATGCGAATCGGCCGACTGGGATGGGGACAGACCTCCACACAGACCCCACACCCCACACACCCCTTGAGCACGATGGGACGATAAAAATTGGCAAAGGCAAAGGTGATGGCCTCCTTGCCAATGGGACAGACATTGACACAGGCCCCACAAACCCCCCGATCCACCCAGGGATAACAGCCAAAACGGTCAATCTGGGCAATGCCCATACTCACTTCCCGCTTGGGCGTATCAGTCAGAGCATCGGTGGGACAGGCCTTCATGCAATGACCGGACAGAGTGCAGGCCTTTTGGGTGGGGTCAATATACGGCGTGTTTATCTTGTTGCCCCCCTCCCGACCGTAAAAGCGGATGGCATGGACCGGGCAAACCTCGCCACACAAGCCGCAACCGATACAGGCGGCAATAAATTCGTGATCGTCTTTCAGGGCACCGGGGGGACGCAGATGGGTTTGGGGGGTCGCATGGGCGGCCTCCGGGCTGATCACCCTGGCCAAACCGTAGGGGGCCGCCGCACCCGCCACCACGGCCGCCGACGCCGTCAACCGCTGCAAAAAGGTTCTCCGTTCCATCACTCATCCCCCTTCCGCGCCGAAGAGATGGGCTGGGCACGTCGATAGGCTGGCCCCAAATGGCCATGCCCTTGATACGGCTGGTCCGTCATCCGCAACCGGAAAGCCAGGGCATCGGTGGGACAGACAGCGATGCAGGCCGTGCAATTGTTGCACTCCTGACCAAACCCGTCCCGCATGGGTCGCAGGGCAAACTGGCACACCCGATCGCACAGGGTGCAATCGTTGCAACGGTCCACCAACCGCTGAATGCGCACCAACCGGTAGCGTCCCAGAAGGGAATAGAGGGCACCACCGGGGCATAAATACCGGCAAAATCCCCGCCGGGCAACCAGCAGATCAAACAGCAGCGTCACCAGGAAAAAGGTCGATCCCGCCCCCACACCGTTGGCCGTCACCCAGTATTGAATCTCCCGCCCCACGATGAGCGGCGGATAGATGGCCGAAAAGACCACCGTACCCAGAGAGGTGGACAACCCCACTCCCACCGCCAACACCAGATATTTCAAGCGTAAATCCATTCGTCGCCTGCTTGAAAGCACACCAACCCGCTGCAAATATTGGTGCAGCTTGTCATTCAGCTCATACAAAAAGGTCGCCGGACAGATCCAACCGCAATAAAATCGCCCGAAAAAGAGGGTAAAGCCGATGGGAATCAAGGTCGTCAACAACAAAGGCCAGTAGACGGCGAACTGGGCGGCCATCTGCCCCACCACGGCCAGGGGATCCGACAGCTTGAGACCAAACAGGGTGCCAGACCAGGTGTTGCCCTTGATAATATTTAAATTATTCGCGGGATCCGACTGGCCGATGGGTGCGGTAATCCACTCCACCACATCATAAATGTGCCGTTCATGAGGGGTCAGCAAATCATAGGCATGACCCGCAATAAAATTCTGATAGAGACTGATGTAAGGCAACAAAATCAGCAGGGCAAAGACCAACGAGAGCACCAGCCAACGGACCTTGTTGAGATGCCTCCAACCATGTTTTTCCATCTGTTTCACCTGTCCATGTCAAACCGGAGCAGCGTCCTGCCGGGGGGGGAAAATTCGAATGGCCTGGGGCATCTGGATACAAGACCGCTCACACAATCCACAGCCAACACACGCCCCCAGGACGATGGGTTGTTCCAGCATCCCCACTTTGAGGGCCACATCCGGCAAGGGACAGGCTCGATAGCAGACACCACAGGTCTTACCCTGATAAGAGAGGCAGAGTTGTTGATCGACAACGGCCTTGCCCATGTGAACCTGGGCGATAATCGCCTCGGCCTCACGGGCCACCTTGGGAATCGCCCCGGATGGGCAGACACCGCCACACTTCATGCACAAAATGCACGCCTGCTCACGGGGGACAATAAACGGGGTGTCCAGGGAATAAATGCCATTTTCCAGGCCAAAATAACGAATGGCCTGATTGGGGCAGATCTGACCGCATTGTCCACAACGGATGCACTGGGTGAGAAAACGCCCCTCCGGTCCCGCGCCTGGGGGTCGGAGATAACGCATGGTCCGGGTGGCGGTGGGTGCGGCCGCGGCCCACCCGGCCCCCCCCCCC
>CAIWLA010000184.1 GCA_903913345.1 uncultured Magnetococcales bacterium
ACCGCTGAACTGAGACTGCAACGAGAAAACCTGATCGTTGCCAACGAACTGATCGACCGCCGTCGCCGCTTTACAGAAGCAGTGCTATCTGGAGTGCCAGCGGGTGTGATAGGGCTTGATTCCAGCGGTTTGATCATGTCCTTAATCCTGAAGCTGCACGCCTTCTCGATAACGAATCCTCGGACTTGATTGGCTCCTCCATTGTCGAGATCGCGCCGGAGCTGGCGTCGCTTTATCGCGAAGCTCTCGCGTCCCGTTCTGGTGATGCTGCCGGAGAAATAGACTGGAACCGCCAGAAACGAGAGCGTGTGTTGAGTGTGCGTATTTCATCCGAACACGGCTCCCATTCAGGTGAGGGGGCAGTGATGACTTTGGATGATATTTCCGATCTGATCACTGCACAGCGCATTTCCGCATGGGCTGATGTTGCGCGCCGCATTGCCCATGAGATCAAAAATCCCTTGACCCCGATTCAACTGTGGGCACAACGGATGCGGCGCAAATATCTTCAATCGGTGGCCAACGAACGGCGTGACTGGCATGTGCTGGACGAAGGGACCGAAACCATCATCAATCAGGTGGAAGAGTTGCGCATCCTGGTCAATGAATTTTCCACCTTTTCCCGGCTGCCCCGTCCCCATCTGAACGAGGAGGATCTCTCCGCCACCGTTGGCGATGCCCTCCGTCTCCATGCGGCAGAGATGGGCAAGGTGACGGTCACCACCCACTTTACCGCCGCCGCCTCCCGGTGTCCCCATGACCGCAGTCAGATCAAGCAGGTGATCACCAATTTGATCAGCAACAGTCTGGCCGCCATGGCGGAACATGGAACCGATCCCTTCCTGGCCATCTCCACCGATGTCACACCGGATGGCGGCTGGTTTTTGTTGCAGGTGGCCGACAGCGGTGGCGGCATTCCGCCAGCCAATCGCGACCGGGTCTTTGAACCCTATTTTACCACCAAGAAAAAAGGGACGGGTTTGGGATTGCCCATTGTCAAAAAAATTGTCGAAGATCATGGCGGTACCGTTCGCATCACCGACTCCCAGTGGGGTGGCACCCTGGTGGAAATCCAGTTACCCTTGCAATCCACCGCTTTTCCTGAGTAAATCACAGTCAGAGCTATTGAGTGACACCTTGAAGGGGGGTTGGAACGGCTTGCCATGAATCACACCATTTTGATTGTGGACGATGAAGAGTCCATCCGCACCAGTTTGCGCGGCATTCTGGAAGACGAACAGTATACCGTCCTGGAAGCCTCGTCGGGGGAGTTTGCCCTGGAACTCCTTGGCAAACAACCCGTTTCTGCCGTCCTGCTGGATATCTGGATGGAAGGGATAGATGGTGTGGAGACCCTGCGCCGGATCAAGACCCAGGAGATCGGCAAGGAGTTGAACAGTGATGTGCCGATCATCATGATGTCCGGTCATGGCACGATCGAGACGGCGGTCACGGCCACCAAGGAGGGGGCCTACGACTTTCTGGAAAAACCCCTCTCGTTGGATCGCATCCTCCTGCTACTGGGACGGGCCATCCGGGAATGGCTGCTGGTTCGGGAAAATCGTGACTTGCGGGCGCGGGTGGAAGGGGCACCGCCGATGGTTGGCAACGCCCCCGTCATGCTGGCACTGGAGCAGCAGATTCTCCGCCTGGCACCGACAGATGGTTGGGTTCTGCTCACCGGAGAAAACGGGACGGGCAAAGAGGTGGCGGCCCGCCGGGTCCACGAGTTGTCCAAACGGGCCAAAGGCCCGTTTATCGCCGTCAATTCTGCCGCCATACCGGAAAAATCGATCGAAATCGAACTGTTTGGCCGCGAAAAAACGGGGCCAAACGGCGTCATGACCGTCCAGCCCGGTCGCTTTGAACAGAGCAATCATGGCACCCTTTTTCTGGATGCCGTGGGTGACATGCCGCTCAACACCCAGGCAAAAATTTTGCGCGCCCTGCAAGAACAACAATTCGAGCGGGTGGGCGGACAACAACCCATCCAGGTGGAGGTGCGTGTCATCGCCGCCTCCAATAAAAACCTGGAAGAGGAGATTGCCGAAGGCCGGTTTCGCCAGGATCTCTACTATCGACTCAATGTCATCCCTCTGCACATGCCTCCCCTGCGGGAACGTCTGGAGGATATCCCCGCGCTGGTGGAACATTTCACGGCCATGCACCAGGTCAATATGGCACAAACACGCTGCTTTTCCAGAGAGGCTCTGGAGATATTGCAACGCTACCACTGGCCTGGCAATGTACGTGAACTGAAAAACCTGGTGGAACGGTTGCTGATCATGGCCATGGGACCAGAGATTGAACCGGGCGATCTGCCGGAATTTCTGTACCGAAGGGAGATGGCGGATTCGGGGTATCCCTGGCAATCACTGATGGAACACAACCTGCGCGATGCCCGTGAAATGTTTGAGCGGGTCTATCTCAAGTCCCAATTGGAACGTCAACAAGGCAACATCTCCCGCACCGCTGAAATCATCGGTATGGAACGCTCGGCCCTGCATCGCAAACTCAAAATGCTGGGATTGGGATAGTCCGGCCCCCCCGCCATCCCAGGCTTTTATCGATGGCAAGAGGCGTATTTGTTGCGCAGTTCGGCCACATTGGTGATATGAATGGTATTGCCTTCCACCCGAATCATCCCCTTGTCACTCAACTCCCGCAGCAGACGCGAGAAAGAGGCCGGTTGCACGGAGATATGGGCAGCCAACACCTGTTTGGGAATATTCAGGGTCACCTCGGCCTGACCCTGTTGCCCTTCGGGCACCTGCTCCAGGAGATAACGGACAAAACGGCAGGGTGCCCTTTGCAGGGTGATGCCGTCAATCTCTTGCAGTTGGTTTTGCAGGCGATAACTCAACAAGCCCAGCAAACGAAAGGTCGTCTCGGTGGATTCACGCAAGACATGAAGAAAAACCGAGCTTTTGAAGGCATAGACATCACTGGGCTGCAACGCCGCCGCATGGAGGGGATAACGGGTCTCTTTTAAAAACATCAACGCTTCGCCAAATGTTTGACCGGGATTGATAATACGGACCACCTTTTCCTGTCCCTCCTCGGAAAGCAGAAACAGCTTGATCATCCCCCTGGCAACCATGAAAAATCGATCGGCCTGATCCTGTTCCGCAAAGAGCACCTCATCCCGTTTCATGGAGAGCACCTTGGCCTCCAGACGTACCGTCTCCCACTGGGCGGGAGAGAGGGCAGAAAACAGTTCCGACCGGCGGATGAGGGATTCTTTGAAGAGAGGAGGAGCCATTCCATAACCTTTGCTGTTTGACAGAAGCAACCGACAAGCGCGCCCAGACGCCAGACGCAGGAGAAAGCCATTCTGGCGTGATGCTGCCATGGGAATTAACCTATGTCAAGGATTGGCCATTCCGCCGATGGGATGAGAAAGATCAAACGGATTAAAGAATATTGGGGCTTCGCCCCAAACCCCACCAGGGGC
>CAIWLA010000185.1 GCA_903913345.1 uncultured Magnetococcales bacterium
GTGGCGTTTGCTCACTGCCAGGAATGTCGGGTAGCTTCTTGAAATCGTTCATAGGTACAGATTAACAAAATCCAGCCGTCCACGCCAGGGATTACCTGCCGTTATGGAGTAGTTGCAAAAATGATTGGAAAAATGGGTCAAAACCCCTTTTCCCGCAAATAGGCCTCATCCAGACCACACCGCCCGACACCGGATCCCAGCAACCGCTCTACATAACGACCCAGGAGATCGGTTTCAATGTTGACCGTCCGATTGACACGGAGCAGGGCCAAAGTGGTCTTTTGTTGCGTGTGCGGAATAATATTGACCGAAAACCGGGTCACACCACCCGATTCTGCCACGGTATTGACCGTCAGACTCACCCCATCCACCGCAATCGAACCCTTGGCGACAATATAACGTCCCACCGCAGCGGGCACCCGAAACCCGATTTCCAGCGAACGGCCACGGGGCGTCAACCGCTCCACCCACCCCACACCATCCACATGACCCTGCACCAAATGGCCGTTCAAACGGCCCCCCACCGCCAGGGCACGCTCCAGATTGACGACCGCCCCCGGCCGCAGATGGGCAAAGGTGGTCCGTTGCACCGTCTCGGCAGACACATGGACCGCAAACAGTTCCGGTGCCTGATCCGTCACCGTCAGACAAACCCCGTTGACCGCAATGGAATCCCCCAAGGCCACCGCATCGCCCTCAAACCCGCCACGAATGCGCAGCAGACGCTCCTCGCCCTGGATCTCCATGGCATGGAGAGTGCCAACGGTTTCGATCAGACCGGTAAACATCTGTTGACCAATGCCCCCTCCACCAAAAGATCTGCCCCAACCGGGGTCACCCGCAGGTCTGTCAGGCGATGGGCCTCGGCCAGACGGGCCACCCCCTCTCCCAACAAACCCGCCGCCGTCTGGCCACCAATCAACAGTGGCGCGAGAAACAGGGCCAAACGATCCACCAGACCCGCATCCAGCAAGGCGGCACTCAACGTGGCACCACTCTCCGCCAACACGCTCAAAATCTCCCGTTGGCCCAGTTGCATCCACAAATCGGCCAAATCCACCCGACCTGCGGGCGTCGAACGGCAGAGCAACAGGTGCAGATCCCCCCGTTCACTGGCCAACCGCTGCCACGCAGCCCGCCGCTCCAACGGTGCCCGGTCGGTGGTCGCAATCCAGAGAGCAGCCGTCCCGGACGACCCCACGATGGCCGCATCCAGCGGCATGCGCAGGGTGGAATCCACCACCAGACGAATGGGATCCCGCCCCCCCCGCAAACGACAGTTCAAGCGGGGATTGTCCGCCAACACCGTGCCAATCCCCACCAGAACCAGATCATGCCGGGCACGCATTCTCTGAACGTGTTGACGCGCCAGCGCGCCGGTGATCCATTGGCTCTCGCCGGTACGGGTGGCCGTCTTGCCGTCCAGGGAGGCGGCCATCTTCAGGGTAAGCAGGGGCCGACCCTGGGTGATCCAGGTGACAAACGGTTGGTTGAGCCAGCCGGCCTCCTCGGCACAGACCCCCACCGTCACCGCCACACCCGCCGCCTGGAGACGCTGCAACCCCTGACCCGCCACCCGCGGATTGGGATCGGTCATGGCCGCCACCACCCGTTGCACCCCGGCGCGAATCAGGGCATCCGCGCAGGGGGGCGTCCGTCCCTGATGGCTGCACGGTTCCAGGGTGACATAGACCGTCGCCCCCTGGGCCGCCGAACCCGCCTGATGCAGGGCCAACACCTCGGCATGGGCCTCGCCCGCCCGATGGTGATACCCTTTGCCCACCACCCGCCCATCCTGGACAATGACACACCCCACCAGGGGATTGGGCCGGGTATGGCCCATCGCCCGACTCGCCAGACGCAACGCCTGCCGCATAAACCGTTGATCCCGATGTATCATGGGCGATAAACCAATGAATGAGAGTGGGTGAGGGGTTCCGGTCAGACACCAGCCAGGATCTTTTCTATCAACTCCTTCTTGTTGAACGGTTTATTGATATAACCGTTGCATTTTCCCTTCAGGTAGGCGTCAAAGAGATGTTGGGGGTTTTCCGAGGCCGTCTGCATGATAATGCGCGCATATTTTTTCTCCTCAAACAACAGATTCTCCTTGTTCCGCCGCAGCTCCATCAAGCGCAACTCTTTCAATACCTCAATGCCGTTCATGCCGGGCATTTCGATGTCCAGCAGGACAATATCGAACGGTTTGGAGTCGTGGATGGCCCTTTCAAACAGGACGATGGCCTGCGGACCGTTGGTGGCGGCAAAACATTCACAGCACTCCGTCAACATATCCTGCAACAGCAGGATGGAGGCCGGATGGTCATCGACGATCAGCGTTTTCCGTTTTTTTGCAAACAACGGCTGGGCGGAATGGGCCGCATCGGGCGTGGTGCTCATCGTTGGGGTGGCCTCCTGAGCGTCTGTTCTTCTGGATTCCGATTGGTTCAACGCAGGCAACGACATATCCTCATGTTTGACCAATAGTCTGCCTCAATGCCCCCCATTCCGGCACCCAATCGGCCACATCATCCGTTGTGCTTTCAATACCGACCAACACCTTTTCTCGAAAGAGATTGGCATGTGCAAATCCGTTATCCTTAAACCATTCGTCCATCGCAAAAAACAGATCCTTTCCTGAAAATCCAGACAGATAGTGTTGATATCTACTGCCGCCAGGTTGACATTCCGGCAAATATGTCTGAAAAGCATTCAAGACATCTCCCTCTTGAACAGACTGCCCAGTCTGGTGGCTTGAGACGATCTGTATTATACCCTTCCGACAGGACTCCTCATCCAACTGATCTGGAAAACAGTGATTGTCTTTCCCTTTGGCCGGACCAAAAGAGGATGGTAACACCCTGAATCGGATACGACTGACACTCAAGGCAATCCGGGCGGCCTGATAAATGGCAATGGCATCCCGTGCCGAATCCAAGGCACGACCATATTTCACACGGTCTGGAGCCTGTGCACCCAAAGCCCCTGCAACAACAACCGGATCCAGAAGATAGTTCTCGATCTCCTTGCGTTCCCAACGCCAACCGAGATGGATTTGATCACTATCCATTGCCCACACCTGCGGCACCCCCTGCGGATCTTGCCAATCCTTCAGGAAATCCCCATCCAATAGGCCAAACACCCCAATGGCTGCCAACAGCTTGCGACGGTCCAGTATTCTGTTGCCCATACCGTATTTTCCGTCCATCGGTTTCACCGTACAGGCACCGCCCAGGAGCTTTGCCAAGACGCGAACATCCGGGCTGCGGTCCCCCCCCTCACACAGCAGCAGGTTCACAGACACAACCGTCCCCCCGGCAGACGGACAATCGCTGCGGGACTCACCACACCGGAAACAGCCTCCGAGTGGGTGGTCAGCAGAAACTGGCAATTGGGACCAATACTCGGCAACGCAGAAAGCAATGCCTGAGCCAATGGTGGATGCAGATTGAGATCGACTTCATCAATCAGGACAACAGAATTCCGGATCTGCATGCGCACAAACTCATACAACAGAGGAAACACGGATTGTTCCCCCGCCGACATTTCTTCAATGTCGTAGGTTCGATGGCCATCCGAGAGGACAAAATAATATCCTTCAGGCGTTGGCACCCCCCCTTTGAACATAGGCTCTGGGGTACTGAAAGAACGTCCGGGGAAAACACGCTTGTAACTGTTTTCCAACTCCATCAACCAATCTGTCTCGGTACCACCACTGGTCATTTTGCTCAACCACCAGTCGGTCAGATATTTCCGCAATCGGGAAACACCAATGGCATACGAACCCGTTGCAGAGTCGCGATCGTCTCTTCCATTCACGACAGATGGCGGCGCAACCAAATTGCGATATTGATCAAACCAGAACACCCCTGGCAACCGCGTAAACCATTTCCGTGCATTGGGGCTGGATTTTAGGAGCCGTTTCGCATATTCCCGTCCCTGAAACTGAAGAACGTTCGCCCTGGTGCCTCCAACGGCGCGATACGCCCCCCCCTCCAGACGGATTGTAACCATTTCCGCATCGCCCGGCTCAATAAGGTTAAAGTGCTGCCCTCCTCCATTCCGACTCCTGTGCCACTCTGCGGCCACTTCCTGGGTGGCGACTATTTCATCCTGCGTAAAATGCACATCCAACTCTACAACCGGTCTTCCCCATTTTTCATACCGCCCCGACACCCACCCCGACCACTGAAATTCAGTCACCTTGCGCGTTTGCCCGGAGGCCATGGAAAGTGCCAAGGCCACCGATTGAAGTATGGTGGTCTTGCCCGTGCCGTTGTCGCCAAGGATCAAAAACCGGTCGGCAACATCCTGGGTCACGCTGTTTTGCACAGGAATTTCAAACGTTCCAAACCGCTTGAAATTTTCCAACCTGATCCGCGATACTTTCATTGCCCACTCCCAGAGACAAACCGATCCATCCGATCAAAACAACTGGACAGGCAACGTGGCATGACCCAAGGCGACATGTTTTTCCAGGGTGGCCTGTTCCCGTTTGGCCCGCCAGACCGCCGCCTCCCGACGCAACCCCTCCAGACGCGGCAGCAGGAGATCCCGATCCACCCCCGACTGCAACCGCTGTTTGATCGCCTCGGCCTCGGTACGCAACCGCTTCAACTGGGCCAGAGCCTGCAACTCCTGGGCAGAGACCACCTCTGGTGCCGCACAAAAACCCCCGACCACCCGATGGCTCCCCTCCTCCACAATCGGGATGCCAATGGGCCTTCCAGAGGCCGCCATTAAAACCGCTCCAACGCCTTCGGATGGACCTTGACCTTGGCCTCCTGGCGCAAACCGTCGAGGAAGGCGGCCATCTGCTCTTGACCCAACGTCTCTTCCAAAGTGGGTCGCAGCTTTTTGATCCCCTCCCCCATCTCCTGGGCAGAAGCCGCCTCAATCTTTTGCAGACGGACCACGATCAACTCCTCCAACCCCTCCAGCACCTCGCCATAGGATGGCCCGGAGGGGGCCAGCTTGAAGGCCGCCAAACGCACCGCTGGCGGGGGACCGCCTTTGCCGCCATTCCGTACAAACGGCTCGGAGACCTCGGCACGAATGGCCGGATGAATCCGGGCCGCATCCTCCCAGCTTTTGCCCTCCTGCACCGCTTTCAATACCTTGGCCATCCACTCGCTGGCCCGCTGATGCGCCTGCTCCGTCTTGAAGAGCGAGGTCACCGCCTCTCTGGCCTCATCCAGGGTCTTGGAAACCGGTTCCCGCCTCTCCAGGACATGCAGCAAGGCAAACGCCCCCTCCTTCACCTCCACCAAAGGACTGGTCTCTCCCACCGGGGTGGCAAAGGCGGCTTCCAAAAATTTATCTTCCCGTTCAATCTCTTCCCCCGCCTTGTTTTCATCCCGGTTGAAAAAGTCCGTCTCCCGATAGCGCAGTTTCAGGTCGTTGGCCACCGACTTGAGATTTCCGGAGGCGGCAGCCCGCTCCTCCAACAGATTGGACCGTTCATACACCACCTCCTGGATCTTGCGCTCCATGAGACGGCCCTTGATCTCCTCCGCAGACTGCTCCAACGATTTGGTCTCTCCCGCCTGAATGGCCGTCACCACCAGCAGATGATAGCCAAATTCGCTCTTGATCGGTTCAGAGACCTGCCCCACCGGCAGAGAAAAGGCCGCCCCCTCCAGGGCCGGATCGATCGTATCCTGGGTAAACTCGCCCAAGGCCCCCCCCTGGGCCTTGGTCACATCATCGGACAAGAGCTTGGCCACCTCGGCAAAAGATTCGCCCTTGCCCAGTCGTGCCTGCGCCTGATGGATGCGCTCCAACGCCCCCTTCTCATCCCCCTCCTGCGTCACCTGCGCCAGGATATGGCTGACCCGCCGCCGCTCCTCCCGACGAAAATCGGCTGAATTTTCCTCATAATACTCCTTCATCTCCTCAGGGGAGATCTGGACATCATCCTTCACACTGGAGGCATCCAGGACCACATATTCCAGCTTTACCTGCACCAGATGCATGAATCGTTCGGCGTGGCTCTGCAAAAAGGCGGTCAGTTGCTCATCCGTCACCGCTATCTCTGGTTCCATGGCCTTGAATTTCAGCTTCAGCATCTGCACCACCCGCTTTTCGTTTTCCAACCGATAAACGTCGTCCACCAGGAGGTCGGGCAGGGCCACCACGGAACCCACCGTCCGCTGAATCTGACCGGTCATGATCTCTTCCGCCAGTTGGGATTCAAATTCACGGGGCGTCATATGGTTATTGCGCAACAGTTGCTGATACCGTTCCGGGTCAAACCGATCCCCGTTCACAAAGGCGGGATTGCTGGCAATATTTTTCCGCAACGCCTCTGGAGAAACGGCCAGATGAAAGGCCGTCCCGGCGGAATGGATGAGGTGGCGATTGACCAACAGGCCCAATACACGCTGTTTCAGCCCCAACATTTCTGCGGTCTTTTTGTCCAGAGTCCCGCCGAACCGTTTTTTCAATTGATTGAATTCATTATCATAAGTAACCGAGAATTCCCTGGGCTGGATGACCCAGTTGCCCCCTTCCGCCACAGGAACCCGACTCTCCTTGTTGACATAATCACCCACCCCCCAGATGACAAAGCTCAAGGCAATGAGCACCAACAGACCCTTGATGATCCAGGTATTGGCGGCACGACGCATCAGATTCAGCATACAATGGCACTCCAGGCACCAAACAGTGAGACTCCCAGGCCAAAAAGACCCCTTGCAAAGGCCACTATACTGCCCTTGCCCACTCTTTTCAACGGCTATCGCCGCCACCAGCAGTGGGTCCGGTCACCCCCTCCCGTACCACAGACAGGATGACATTCCACACATCCTGCTTTCTGACCGGATCGGCCACCCGCTGGATGGCATCCAGCAACTCCTGTTTGCGGATGGGTTTGGTCAAATGACCATCACACCCGGCGGCCAGACTCTCGGCCCGTTTGTCCAGGGAGGCATGGGCACTCAAGGCCATGATGGTCAGGGGTGGGCGACCTTCCTCCTGCTCCCACTGACGAATGGCACGGGTGGCGGCATGACCATCCAGGTTGGGCATCTCAATATCCGTCAACAGCAGATCGAAACGCTCTTTCCGCACCCGCGCCACCGCCTCCAGACCATCATTGACGACCACCAGATGATGGGTGCTCTTTTTGAGATAAATCTGGAACAACAGTTGGTTGTCTGGAGAATCCTCCGCCAGCAAAATGCGCAGACTTCTGGTGGCCCCCCCCACCAGCGGTTCCACCACAGCAGTCTGATCGGGCAGAGGGTCCACCACCCGCATGGGCAGGGTAAAAAAGAAGGTGCTCCCTTGCCCCGGTTGGCTTTCCACCCCCATCCGGCCCCCCATCAGTTCCACCAACCGCTGGGAGATGGCCAACCCCAGACCAGTGCCCCCATACCGTCGGGCAATCCCCGAATCGGCCTGGGTGAAATGGTCAAAGATGCGATCCAGATGTTCCGAAGCGATGCCAATGCCGGTATCGGTCACCCGAAACAGGAGGGTCTCCGGCTCCTCCGGGTGACGGAGCAATTGGATAGAGATCTGCCCCTGCTGGGTAAATTTGATGGCGTTGCCGAGCAGATTGATCAGCACCTGGCGAAGCCGTCCATCGTCACCCAGTATGGCGGCGGGCAGATCCGTTGCCACCGCATCGGAGAGGAGAAGCCCCTTTTCCTCGGCGGCCATCCGCATCAGGCGTGCCGTCTCTTTCACCATCTGACCGGGGGAGAATGGACTGTCGGAGAGGGTGAAACGTCCCGCTTCAATGCGGGAAAAATCCAGCACATCATTGATCACCGCCAGTAGGGCACGACCCGAACGGACCATGATCTGCACCAGTTGGTGCTGCTCGGCATCGAGGTCGGTCTCCAGCAAACTGTCCGACATGCCCAGGACCACGTTCATGGGGGTACGGATTTCGTGGCTCATCGCCGCCAAAAAATCGCTTTTGGCCCGATTGGCGACTTCGGCCCGGCGTTTGGCCTCCTGCAACGCCTGCTCGGCCTGCACCCGTTCGGTCACATCCTGCTTGATCGCAATAAAATGGATGATTTTACCCGTTTCATCCGTGACGGGGGTAATGGTCGATTCCTCATGAACCAGGCGACCATCTTTGCGTTTGTTGATGAATACCCCCCGCCACACCTCTCCTGCCAGGATGGTTTGCCACAGTTTTTCATAAAAAGAGGCGTTATGCCGGCCAGATTTGAGAATTCTTGGGTTTTGTCCGATGGCCTCTTCCAGGGTATATCCACTCCCCCTGGTAAAAGCGGGATTGGCCCATTGAATGGTACCGGCCATATCCGTAATAACGATGGTATTGGCCGCCGCCTTCATGGCGGTCTCCTGCAACAGAAGGCTCTGTCGTGCGATGGCCGTGATCTTTTCCAGTCGCCGTTCGTTGTCCCGCAGGGTGGCCTCGTTGCGCTGTCGCTCAACCAGGGAGGCGGTCCGGTGCCGCTGATAAAGGAGAAGCCCCACCATGGAGGAGAGGCAGATCAGAGCAAACAGGCCCATCTGGATCCAGGCACCATGCTGCCATGAAACCAACGGGCGTCCCTGTTCGTTGGTATCGGTCAGGGCATATTCCTGAAAGACATTGTAACCGATGACTAATAAGAGGATGAGATTGAACAAAAAAAGCGCGACCCGTTCAATAAAATCCTGGCGTGCATGGGATGGGTTTGCATCGATCATGGCTTGATGTCTACCAGAGGAAAACCGGTGGAAAGAGGGTCTGCGGGCACCACACCCTCGACAGGCGGGGGGGTGGCACAGGATTGTCCTGGCACCCGACACTGGGCGGTCTTGACAATCCGTCGCCATTCATCCAGAGAGACCAGGCGGTAGTGGGCCTTTTCAGCCGCCGCCACCACCTCCGGCAGTGCCTGCAAGGTGGCCGAATGGATGCTGTGGAAGAGCAGTATCGCACCGGGATGAAACCGGCGAATCACGTTTTTGGCGATGGCAGGGCCATCGATACCCGCCCAATCCCTGGAATCGATGGTCCAGAGAATGGTCTCCATCCCGCAGGCCCTGGCGGCCTGGACCACGGCCGGATTGAAATCGCCGTATGGGGGGCGAAACCAGGTCAAAGGAACGCCCAGGTCTGCCATGACGGCCCTGCCCTCACGAAAATCCGCCGCCAGACGGGCAGAAGAGAGACCGCTCATCATGGAATGCCGATAGGAATGATACCCGATGGTATGCCGGTCCGCCAGGATCTCCCGGACCATCCCCGGCATGGCTTTGGCCTTGCTGCCGATATAAAAAAAGGTGGCCGAAATATGGTGTTGCTTCAGCAGGGCCGCGATCGCCCGATCCCTGGGATCCGGGCCATCATCAAAGGTGAGGGCCATGATCCGCTCCTCTGGCCGGGAGAGCCAATCCATGGAGAGGGTCAGATCCCCGCCTGGATTGAGATACGATGCCTTGAATGGCATGGCACCGTGTCTTTCCACATACCGGCTCTCCTCCGACGGGCCACCCATCGCCCAGGAGAGAGATGGCAGGCCGCAAAAGAGAGCCAGCAGGGTCATCCACCGCATGATTGAGATCAACAGGGTCATGGCAGGTCGTCGTCTCTCCTAAACAATACCGGCAGAGGGATACAGTGTCGGCGCAGATCCGACCAGAAGAGTCGAAATTGCGGACATTTGCCAGAAACCCGATGGGGGTCGAGCATGGTCAACAACGCGCTGGTATCGTCCGCTTTGGAAAAATGTCCCCGGTCGTGGCTATCCCGATAGGCTTCCTCAATCATTTCGGACAGTTTTTCCTGGCAACTGTCTTTTTCTGGATCATACACGCTGAAGGTTTCCGGTTGGGCAAAGTGGACCTTGCCCGTCTCGCTCAGATGGTGGCGCATTTGCTCACTGGATGCCCTGAATTTGGTGTGTTTACCAAAGGTGTGGTCCCAATCTGCCAGCAGCCAGGACTCTATCTCTGGCACGGCAAAGGCGATGACCAGTGGAAGATCCCCTGCCCCTGGGACCAAACGGACCGCCTTCTGCAAGGCCTGTTCGGCCTCTTCCCGATCGTGGCAATCGAGATCATCCACGACCAGGATGAGAGCCGGTGGCGATTCGTGATCCAGTGATGCTTGCAACCGTCCAGGTAATGCGTTTTGCAAACTTTTGCCCGTATGGCCCATACCGCTCTTGGGCAATGGCCGTCGTTCACCAGCCGGGCCAGGCAGGGGAGAACGCGGGCGCACGGGCATTTTGCGCTCAAACCGGCAGGGGAAATGGCGTTCAAGAAAAAGAGGCAACTTCAACTCGGAATGGCCACCTCCGGCAAACAGCCAGACTACCACGGCCACCCCCCCACCTCCGGGTCACCCACCCGATAGAGGTCGCCCAGGTGCCACCCTTCCGCCAATCGGGGGGCCAACCGGTCGGGCGAGAGGGGACGCACGGCAAACCGACCATTGCCCGCCTGCTGAAAACAGTGGACGTTGGCGATCCGATCCCCAAAATGGTCCAGCAGGTCGGAAGAGTGGGTGGCGACGATCACCTGGGTGCCCCGATCGGCGGCCTCCTTGATCCATTTGGCCAGAATGGGCATCCAGGCCACATGCAGGCCCAACTCCGGTTCATCCAATACCAGGAGTGTTGCAGGCTTGGGTGATTTGAGAATGACGGCCCAACAGAACATGCGCACGGTGCCATCGGACAGGGCGTCCAGATAAAGAGGCTCTTGCA
>CAIWLA010000186.1 GCA_903913345.1 uncultured Magnetococcales bacterium
ATCCCTCTTGGATCAATTGGTCCCATTTCAAAAGGTCGGCATGTCTCAGCAATGCCCGACAAACCGCAACGGGGGTGCCGAACTGCGGACAGGTGAAATCGGCGGCCAATCCCTGGACGTGTGCGCTGTTCTGCGCCCCCCCGATCTTGGCATTGAGTTCCTGGCTTCGAAATCCGCTGGAGATACGCATCGGTCGACCAAGAATGGCTCGGACCTTTTCGAGGTTCTCAGCCAACGCCGTCAGGTTTTCAGCCACTTCAACGGGGAAAGCATTGGCGATGCCCAGCCGCTCGGCGGTGTCGCTGTGCGTCAATTCTTCAAAAGTGAAATGGTCTGTCAGTTGTGTTTCCATTCTGATCGTCCTATTTTTGTTATCCAGCCATTATGCGACGCCAGTTGGCGATGTATTCCTCAACCGTGCCCTTTCCGAGCGCGGTGTTGTAAGATCTCTTCCATAAGGCGGCCTGCCCGTTGATGTCCCCGGCAGGTGGCAGTGCGTCCGGGCAGCGCAGGTAAACGATGCGGCACATCGCGCAGGCGTATGCCAAATCCCACGCCAACCGGGTATGGTCCGGTCGGGTGTACGGCCCAAGGACGTTCAGGCCCAGTTTGGTGCGCCCGTTCAGGAAATTCAGCCAGAGGTCGTCGTGCGTGGCCCGCTCCATCTGCCAGAGGCCGAGTGCGTGGCCGCCGCCCAATTGCTGCAGGTATTGAAGCCCAGACTCCTGAATTGCCGTGCCAAGCACCAACTCCTCTGCGGCATCGGACCAGAGGCCGAGTCGCTGGAGGGTGGGGCGAATGACCAAATCAGTGAGTTGTTTCGGATCGAGTCCCATGAACGTTTCCTTTGTCAGTAAATCTATGCTGCCATTTTCTGTACATCTATCATTGCATCCAGAACGGTTCGGATCGGGACAAATACCGCTTGGCTTTCCCATGTTCCTGATCTCTGCAGCTTGGTTCCGAAGGTCTCCATCCAGCATTTCAGATATTTCCTTGCCGCAATTCTGAGTGTCTGGAAACAGAGCAAATACGCAAACTCACAATCAGATTTATTCCATGTAAATAAAATCAGATCGGTGACTTTCGATTCATCCAGAGTCCATCCAATTCTTGCGGTCTGGAGTGGGGTGTTAAATTTTCCGCCAGGCATGACAGACCAGATCTCAATAGCCACTTCCTCCCCGTTCCGCCAAAATTTGCAGCAACTCTCCCGTCTGGTCTTGGCGTCGATGAATACTTGCGCCCCCCGACGGAGCGTTGCGATATAATCAATCCCGTGCTTGTCCATATCCACATCGGTGGAAGGCACACAACTCACACACCCGTGGAGCATCTTGGTGATGGTGATAATATCATTCTCTGCGTTCCAACCTTTAGAGAAGGCCAGATCTTTTATAAAATCCTGATCAGCCATTGTTCTCTCCAAAGTCAACCCACCCAAGACGTGAACTCCGGGAGAACATTTCCAGGTATGGACCAGGACTGCATGATTCCACCAAAGGAAGGAACCCAATTGGCTTGCTGCTATGCCCACCAGGGCCACGGTCCGCATTGAACACGGTCCCGACATCCTTGCGCTTCAACGGCAGGGAACCTTTCACCCCAAACAGGACATGTTCTGTCTGTCCCCTGAAATAGTTCCCCATACCAAACGATGGTTTTACCCATGTCAGACAGGTGATGTACCGGAAACCCCATCTCTCCAGGAGCCTGAATGCTTTCGGCAATGACCGGTTTGTGACCCACAAATAGAGATGGCAATCGTCATCAGCAGGAATTTTCAGATCCATCAGTTGATCGATGCTCATCGTCTTGTAGTCAGGACGTGCCCGACCAAGCTGGTCTTGGTCTCCTTCGTCCGACCAATCCCACGGCGGGTCAATCACGATGGTGGAAAACTTGGCATCCGATTCGAGAATGGATTGCGGCGCAGTGGCCACCGTCTCCTGAATTTTGGCCGCATTCTCCTGTCGGCGTTCTTCCCTCCGCTCTTCCTTGATTGCACGTTTCACCTGGAGCACTGGCACGTTGTTGGCTATGGCCGACTGCAACCTGGGTGATTTTTCCACATCAGTGGCAAATTTGGCGGCTCGCTTGACAGTCGCCTCGCCTACACCGTGCTGAACAGCCAAGGCGGCAGCGGTGGATACGGGTTTGGGTGGTACGACGGCAGGTGTCGGTGCCGGGATGGCAGAGGGTGATTGGATGGTCGACGGGTTGGAAACCCGTGGATCAATTTGATCTTCGGGTTTTGCTGCATGAGTGTTCCCCGGCCTGCTAAATTGGTCCTTCTTCACCCGATTATACCGCCGCCCCAGCAACAGCCTGAACGCATCCGGGGAAAGATTCCGCCTGCCAAGCTGGTTGGCATCAATCCAGTCGGCAGCAGCGTCACGGTTAGAAAATTCACGTTCAACCGTTTTGAACTGAAGTCCATGCCGGGTGCAAATGTCGTAGCGGTTGTGGCCGTCCAACAGCACACCATTCCAGACGACAAGCGGATCCCGGCACCCTTCTGCCAGAATGCTTAATTCCAACAGACCGAACTCATCAGCCGTCAACGGCGGGATCAGGCTTTTGAACTG